>JBEGML010000366.1:0-4374 GCA_041183145.1 Bacteroidota bacterium
ACCTGAGGCCCTGATGCTACTGCATCTAACAAAACTGTTGATAACATAGTGTGTTGATTAGGGATGAAACAAAAGTCCGTCTGAGACGGATTGCGGTGAATAATTGTTAATGGTGGTCATCATGATGTGCTTCTTCAACAGCTGCTCCGAAATAAACTGCGGAGAGCAGGGTGAAAACATAGGCCTGCAAGAAGGCCACCAAAAGTTCCATCATCATCATGAATACCGTGAACAAGGTGCTCAGCAGGGAAAATCCCAGCCCGGCGCCTACGTGCATTTCTCCGAAGATGAAAATGAGACTAAAAAATGCGAGTGCGATGATATGACCGGCCGTAATGTTTGCGAACAGACGAACCATCAAAACGAAAGGCTTAAGGAAAACACCCAGAATTTCGATCGGGGTGAGCAGCACGAGAACCCAGGCCGGAACACCCGGCATGGCAAATATATGTCTCCAATAATGAGCATTTCCATTAAGACAAGTTATGAAAAAGGTGAACACCGCCAGGGTAAGAGTTACGGCCACATTGCCCGTAAGATTTGCACCTCCCGGAGCAATTGGCACCAAACCCATCATGTTATTGAGCCAAATGAAGAAGAAAACCGTGAGGAGGTAAGGCATGAACTTCATATATTTCTTTTCACCGATACTTGCTTTGGCCACATCATCACGAATCATGATTACGATAGGCTCGAGAAAAGATTGAATACCTTTAGGAGCAGTGCCCGGGCTTCTCTTGTAAGCAGAGGCAATACTCAGGAAAATCCAGAGAAGCAGGGAAATAGTCACCAAGAGCGATGCAACGTTTTTGGTAATGGAGAGGTCGTAAATAGCAGCAGTTTTTTCCGAATCTGTCTCACCTTGTTCGTTTACCACCTCAATTTTCTGACCATTCAGGCGATAATTTTGCTTTGCTTGGGCAATGGCATGACCATGCTCAAATTTAGATGACATAAACACATCAAGACCCAGACCCGGCGAGTAAATAATTACCGGAAGAGGGATGGAGCTATGACCCCACAAATGCCAATCGTGGGCATCAGTGACGTGCTCTAAAATCATTTTGCCCGCGTTGAATTTTTCAGCGTGCGATTCATGGGTGTCTCCATGAGCTTGATGCACAGGAACATTTGTTTGTGCATCGTGATGACCTTCATGCTGGGCTTTAAGGGGAGAGCAACACAAAAAGACCAACAAAAATGCGCCATACAGAGCGCTGAGCGAAGGGGTCTTTAGAGATTTAATCAGAAACAAAACCAAGGGGCTTAAAAATCCGCCGCAAAGATAGTTTTTTTGGTATTTCAAGCTACGTTACCGAAATTTAATTTTCAAACCTTGTAAAATATCTCTAACATTGTACAAATATTCAAAAGAGGTTGAAATTAAGTATTATTATACAAAGCAGTCTTTTTATTCTTTTTGCCGTTCTTAGTTCGTGTAAAAAACAAGAGGCTCTATCATTTGATTATCATGGAATGAAAAGCAACCTGATCATACAGCCTGGAAACGTATCAAGTAACGGCTTTGAAGGGGTTTCAAAAGTTTATTTCAATGCAGATTCTTTGGCGACCGCAAATAAATTTCCCAAAGAAGCCCTACAAAGTGTTTCGGTGAACCGTATAGAATTTTACCTGATTTCAGGTACTGACAATTTAAGCCTTTTAAATGAGGTAAACGGAGCGGTTGCCGATACCGGAAAAACAAACTATTCTGACATTTTCACCTCAGATAAAGTAAGTTCAAAAAATTCAACGAAGATGATGGTTACCGGAATCAGTCAAAATATAAAAGACAAGGTTGTCTCGGCAAATTACTTTTCATTAAAACTCAAAGGGTTGTTATCAGGACAACTCAACAATCCGATTGTCATGGAAGTGCGTTTTACCTGTGCCGTCACTTTTCGCGGGCCAAAACTATAATGGCTAAAAACGAAAAAACTCTGTGTTTAAGAAACCTATCATAAACAAATGTACTATCATAAAGGTGTTCAATATTTACTTACTTTCACACAAAAATTTAAATCACATGAAAAAGTACCTTACCATCATCAATTGTCTGGCAGCATTTGTGTTTTTGTTCCAATCTTGTAAAAAAGAGGAATCTCTGCAATTCAATTACAGCGGTGAAAAGATCATTCTCACCCTCAAGCCAGACAGCAAAACTCCCACTAGCTTTGACAGCCTCGGAACAGTATATTTTAATGCTGATTCTTTGGCCACTGCCAACAAATTCCCACGCGAGGCACTCAAAGACATCACCATCACCGACATGGAATTCACCTTGCTCTCGGCCCCTGTGTCAGAGAATTTCAACCTGATCAAAACTATGGAAGGTTCGATCTGGACGGCAGATCAGCCCAGCCCGGTGAATATTTTCAACACAGACAAAATAAGCTCACGAACCATTGACAAAATTGTGGTTTCAGGGATTAACCAAAACGTAAAAGAAAAAGTGTTCAACAACAAATACTTTACCTTTTCCCTCAAGGGCGAACTGAATGACACATTGACCAAAACGCAAAATATTGAGGTGAGATTCACCTATGCTGTTTCCTTGCTAGGAGTGAAGATTTAATTAATTATTTCAAAAACAAAAAGGACATCTGTTTATGGATGTCCTTTTTTATTTTCCGAAATCTTGTGGAATCAGACTTTTTGTCTGACGGTTCTTTGTTCTATCCTTTTCTCGTAATGTGTACCCTGAAAAATACGGTGCACAAAAATTCCAGGAACATGAATCTGGTCAGGGTCTAGTTCGCCGGGTTTAACAAGTTCCTCAACCTCCACAACAGAGATTTTTCCCCCCATTGCCATCATAGGATTAAAGTTTCTTGCCGTACTGCGGAATATGAGGTTTCCTGCAGTATCTCCCCTCCAGGCTTTCACCAGTGCAAAATCAGCTTCAAAAGCTTTTTCCATGAGGTAATCCTTCTCCTGTCCGTTCCAATTGAATTTTCTGGTTTCTTTTCCCTGAGCCACTTCTGTTCCATACCCGGCAGGAGTAAAAAAGGCCGGAATTCCGTATCCTGCCATAAGGCAACGCGTTGCGAGGGTTCCCTGCGGGATGAGTTCAACCTCCAGTTCACCACTCAACATCTGACGCTCAAACTCATCATTTTCTCCAACATAGGAGGAAATCATTTTCTTAATTTGTCTGGTTTGAAGAAGTAAGCCAAGTCCGAAATCATCTACCCCGGCATTATTTGAAATACAGGTCAGATTTTTTGTGCCTTTTTTTACCAGAGCCGCGATGAGATTTTCAGGTATTCCACATAGTCCGAAACCGCCAACCATTAAGGTCATTCCATCCTGAATTCCGCTTAATGCCTCATTGGCGTCATTTACTACCTTGTTTATCATAACAGTAATTTATGCAAATCTAAATGAAAAGGGGGAATTCTATCTGGTGTTAAGCTCACAAAAAAAATCCCGGCAAAATACATTGCCGGGACATTTCAAAAATTCGACTGGGTTCTTATTCAGCCAGAATAATTACCTTATTTTTAAAAACCTCTACAACACCACCTTTAACAGGGAACTCAGTCCATACAGAGCTTGAATCTTTGAGTCTGATAGTTCCTGATTTGAGAACACTGATAAGAGGAGCGTGATTATTCAGTATACCGAGAGAGCCATCGACGCCCGGAAGAGACAGTTGCGCAACTTCACCTTCGAAGAGCTTTTTATCGGGACTAATAATTTCGATATGCATAGGGGCTTGACCTTATTTTGCTTCAGCTAGGAGTTTCTTACCTTTTTCGATGGCATCTTCGATAGTTCCAACGAGGTTAAAAGCAGCTTCAGGGTATTCATCTACTTTACCATCGAGAATCATGTTAAATCCTTTAATGGTATCTTCGATAGAGACGAAAACTCCTTTCAGTCCTGTAAACTGTTCCGCAACGTGGAAAGGCTGTGACAGGAAGCGCTGAACGCGGCGTGCGCGGTGCACTACAAGTTTATCGTCTTCTGAAAGTTCATCCATACCAAGGATGGCGATGATATCTTGAAGTTCCTTGTAGCGCTGAAGTATTTCTTTTACACGTTGGGCTGTGTTGTAGTGGGCATCACCCAAAACAGCCGGAGAGAGGATTCTTGAAGTAGAATCGAGAGGATCCACCGCGGGATAGATTCCGAGCTCAGCAATTTTTCTACTTAATACCGTAGTGGCATCCAGGTGGGCAAAAGTAGTAGCCGGAGCCGGATCTGTAAGGTCATCAGCAGGTACATAGACTGCCTGTACAGAAGTGATAGAACCTCTTTTGGTAGAGGTGATTCGTTCCTGCATCTGACCCATTTCTGTACTAAGGGTGGGCTGGTAACCCACAGCTGATGGCATACGACCCAAGAGAGCCGATACCTCAGATCCTGCCT
>JBEGML010000367.1:0-4593 GCA_041183145.1 Bacteroidota bacterium
AAGTAAGTGGCTAAGGAGTTACAGAAAATATGGTACAATTAAAGAACAAGGGAGCTCGAAATCTAATTATGATTATTCGATATCAGATAAATTTCAACACTTAATCGCAACAGCCTCGCTTGATGAAGTGGCACTTGGTGTTTACTGTAGAGAGCAAGGCATTTATAGCTTCCAATTAACTGAATGGAAGAAGGAATTTATGACCCCTAAAGAGACTGAAAAGCAAAAATCAAATCTTGCTGAATTGAAAACGTTACGCGCTGAAAACAAACAGCTTAAGCAGGAAGTAAGACGAAAAGATAGTGCTCTGGCTGAGGCAACAGCTTTGTTAATATTGAAAAAAAAAGCAGCCTTAATTTGGGGGGAAACCGAGGCCGATTAATTAGGGCTGTAGAACGACAACAAGCTGTTACCCTCGTGTTAGAAGCTTGTAAATGCGGGGCCCGCAAACGCAAGGCCTGTGAAGTTCTAGGTCTTTCTGTAAGAACCCTAGAACGCTGGGAGCAAGAAAATGGCTTTCAAGATCGTCGTAAAACAGTTAAGCGCATCCCAAAAAATAAATTAACAAATGAGGAACGAGCCGTTATCATTGCTACGGCAAATGATGTGAATTACAGAGATTTACCACCCAGTAAAATTGTTCCACTGTTAGCAGATGAAGGAAAATATATTGCTTCAGAATCAACGTTTTATCGTATTTTACGTGAAGAAAATCAGTTGACACACAGGCAGAGAAGTCGTTTAGTCAAACATCATCGACCCAATCCTAGCGAAGCTCACGGCCCTAATGAGGTTTGGAGC
This sequence comes from Bacteroidota bacterium, assembly GCA_041183145.1. Classification (GTDB taxonomy): domain Bacteria; phylum Bacteroidota; class Bacteroidia; order UBA4408; family UBA4408; genus JBEGML01. The sequence continues at coordinate 802 of JBEGML010000367.1, forward strand.
TGGGACATCAGTTATTTAGCGACTCAGGTCGTCGGATTGTATTTTTATTTGTACATGATTATTGATATATTCAGCCGTAAGATCACAGGATTTAGTGTTCATGAGCAAGAATTGTCTGAGCATGCTGCGAGTCTCATCACTCAGGCTGTTAATGGCCAATTAAAATGATCCACTAGCGGACAATAAAATTGATCCACTTTAGTATAAAAATCATACTATTGCTCAATGAATAAATTAAAATGAGTGATAAAAAATGAAGGAGTGGATTGTGATACATAAAGTAAAATCATTATACAACAATGGTCAGGGACTGAGTCAGAGAGAAATAGCTAAAGAACTTGGCATATCAAGAAATACTGTCCGCAAATATTTAAATCTTGACGAAACATCCATCACCATGCTTCAAGATAATACTTCAAGGGAAAAAACACTGGATGATTATAAGGATTATATTTCTCATTTACTAGAAACCTATCCCAACTTAAGTGCTGTTAAAATATTAAGGAAATTGAAAGCTAAGGTACCTGTGTTAAATATTTCAGATAGGTCTGTCAGACGTTATGTTGAAAAATTAAAGGCAACTATTGCAATTAAACAGGCACGATACTATGAGCCTATTTTAGACATGGTACCAGGGCATCAATGTCAAGTTGACCCCGGGGAACTGCATGATGTGATGGTTAATGGCAAAAAAACTAGCGTCTATTTTGTGGTCTTTGTTTTGTCCTATTCGCGTATGATGTATGTGGCTGTATCACCAACCCCAATCAACACTGGGTTAATGATTAAAATGCATGATGCTGCATTTCGTTATTTTGGAGGCTGTCCTGAAGAATGTGTTTATGATCAAACAAAATTAGTAGTGATTAAAGAAGAGTATCGGGAACTTGTTTTAAATAATGAATTTGCACGATATGCAACCTATGCGGGCTTTAATATTAGAGCTTGCGAGGGCTACGACCCAGAAAGTAAAGGTAAAGTTGAGGCCGGCGTAAAGTATGTTGAAAACAATGGTTTTTATGGTGAGGAATTTGCAAACTGGGGTGAATTACAATCCTATACCTTGGAATGGTTGGATACGATAGCCAATCTTCGATTACATGCTACCACCAAGCAAATCCCTCAAGTCCTTTTTGATACAAAGGAAAAAGCACACTTAAAATCCTATGAGCTTTCAAATTATACCCCTGATTATTCCGAATACATCACAAGAAAAGTTGATAAAACCGGCCTATTGAGCTGGAGTGGTAATAAGTATTCTGTACCCATGGCGTATCAGCAAACAAATCTTTGCGTAAAAGAAGCAGATGGTGTATTGATTATTTTCGAACCCACTGGTCAACAAGAGATTGCCAGACACGCGCTTTCTAAGCAAAAGGGTCAAATTATTAAAAATAAAGCCCATTATCGTGATTTAAACGAACTAACAGAAGAGTTGGAAGCCAAAATCATTGAAGCCCTTGATGAGACTTCAGGACGCTTATTGTGCCATCTCTTGAAAAGCACATCGCCTCATATTTATAAAGACCAACTAAGGGGAGCGCTGAAAGTATTACAATCATTTTGTGATCCCATCGATAAAGATATTGTTTTTAAGCTCTGCCAGCGCACAAGCCTAACGGTGACTTTTTTCAGAGAGTATCTGGAAGCTTTTATGATGAAAAAGAAAAAATCAAAGCAAGAAGCCAAAAACAATAGTCTTGATTGTTATACCCATTTAACTTGCAAAGGAAATTCACATGCAATCCATTAAAGACGTATCAGAGGCATTTAAAAGCTTAAAATTTAATAACCTGGCCTCTTCCCTGGAGTCCTTGATTATCGAAGCAGAAAATCAACAATTGTCGTATTTGCAGTTCGCAAGCTCCATGGTTACTCAGGAATTACAACAACGCAACAAAAGACGAGTCGATTTAAATCAAAGAAAAGCTGATTTCCCTGTGCTTAAACATTTGGAGGAATTTGATTTTCAACATCAAACAACCATTAATAAAAAGCAGGTGAATCAATTACTCGATTTCCAATTTATTGAAAATCGTCAAAATCTCATTTTTATTGGTCCACCAGGTGTAGGTAAGACGCATCTTGCCATTGGTATTGGAACCAAGGCTATCAACGCAGGATTTAAGGTTCTTTTTACCAGCATGTTGGCACTTAATGAAATTTTAGAAGTGGCACAACTAAAAAATGAGTTAAAAAAGAAAATCAATGAGCTTTGTAAGTATGATTTACTGATTATTGACGAATTAGGCTATCTTCCTCTTGATAAACAAAGTAATTACAATTTATTTCAACTCATTCATTCTATGTATGAGTATCGTTCGTTAATCATCACAACTAACAAAGATTTTACACAATGGGGTGATTTTTTTTGTGACAATAATATTGCGGTACCGATTATTGACAGGATTATTCACCATGCTCAAATTTTTATGTTAGGAGGAGAAAGTTATAGATTAAAAAATGCTCTTAATGCGCAAAAAAATTTATTTGAAGTGGATCAAAATTAATGACCGAAAGTGGATCAAAAGTAATGGCCATTGACACTCAGGCCTGTTTGGATGAAGGGGTCGTTCAAAATCAGTTGATTTTACATTCAGATAATGGTGCTCCGATGAAAGGAGCGACAATGCTTGTTACACTGGAAAGGCTGGGTGTGATGCCATCATTTAGCCGCCCATCTGTAAGTGATGATAATCCCTATTCTGAGGCTTTATTCAGAACAGTAAAGTATCATCCGACATTTCCCATATTGAATAAATTTGCAACGATTCTGGAGGCCAGACAATGGGCTGAAAAATTTGTCAAATGGTATAATAATGAGCATCTACATAGCGCTCTTAAATTTGTAACCCCACAACAGCGACACAGTGGTAACGATAGAAAAATAAGAGAAAATAGAAACTTGGTCTACCAGATAGCCAAGGCATGCCACCCTGAACGTTGGTCAGGGAATACGCGTGATTGGTCATTACCAGAGACCGTGACATTGAATCCAAACAAGAAAAATAAATGGTGTCTTCATCGTGCATATTATGATTAAATATAGCGCAATAATCTGTTTGAACAATAAGACCACTTGAGCAGGAGCACCTGGACGGTGCGGGCGATGGTGGTTGGCAAGCCGCGAAAGCGGTGCGGCAGTATGGATGCTCTTAATTTATGTAAAAAATCAAGCTTAAGGCGACAACTTTCTTGACAAACACCGCCCACGGTTTATCCCAGTTGGATGAAAGAAGTATATAGCAGCAAGTTATTTTGTACAAGCACCTATACATCACCTTATATCCACCACCTGAAGGAAGTGGTTTTACGGCGCATTTGATAAAATTAATTCTAAAGTAGTGAATCCACCTACAGAATTTATTCAAGAGTATAAAACTGAAGAAAAGGGTTCAGATGTTAATTTGGCCCTTCATGTGCTTAATGATGCATGGTTAGATCAATATGATTGTGCTGTCATTGTTTCAAATGATAGTGATTTAGCAGAATCACTTCGACTGGTAAAAAATCAAACTAAGAAATTGATTGGTGTCGTATTTCCAAATACGGATCATAAAAGAAAACCATCCAGAGAACTGGTTCAATATGCCGATTTTATTAAACCTATCAGACAGAACCTCCTAAGAAACTCTCAGCTTCCCGAGAACATTCCAGGAACAGAAATACACAAACCTGCTGAGTGGTTATAAGCTTTTACATGCCGCATACCTTACAAACTGAGTTGGTCTTTCTTAATTATTGCTCCTGTGATGAAACTTCCCAAGACGAAGTGGTTGAGGGGAGTAATAA
>JBEGML010000368.1:0-6716 GCA_041183145.1 Bacteroidota bacterium
TTTCATTAAAAAGAACCGCTGAAATGATAGATTTGCACAATGTTACAGAGCATACGGCTTCAACACAAGCTCTTTCTGGTCTCTTTTGTACTTGCTTCGGTACTTACTTATTGGCTTTATCAACAGCAAGAAAAGTACTTCGAAACACATCCCTATTTCTACGACGGGGCAACCTACCAGACACAACACATAGAACTGGCTCAAAAAGCAGAAAAAGAAGGTTTTTTTTCTGCCTTTGTTCATAACATTCTTCACAATCCAAAGCAGCCTCTCAGGCCGGGAATCCTGCTACTTTTCCCTCAACTGCTAAAAAATACCATTGGGTATATTTTGCTGCTCATACCCTTGCTTACCTGGTTTTTTAACCGACTTGCATGTCTTATCTTGTTGAGAACAAAGCATCTGCCTACAGCGCTGCTATCTGCATTGATCTTCACCTCTTTCGGAGTCATTTATGATCCTTTTCTCGGACTTGGCGGCTATTGGCTTGATTTTTTTGCCGGAATCCTGCTGTCCTGCGCAATAATAGAATTCAGATTTTTCGAATTGAAACAAGAAAAAAAATATCTCATACATACGGGATTTTTTCTGGCCATGTGCGGATTATCAAGATACGAAGCCTATCTGTATGAATTTGTGGTACTCGGTCCGGTCTTACTTTCAGGAATTATTAGCCGTACTGCCGAAAAAATTCAAGACAAAATAAAATTGCTTGGCCTTGTTGCCATGCCTCTAATTGTATTTTCCGCTTTCCATATCTTAAAACATATGAGCTTTATTTATGAGTACAATACCAAACTGAATTATGGATTGGGTAAAGATTTGAAAGATAGCATTTGGTACATCAGAACCGGCCTTCTGAAACTTGCCAATCCGGGTTTCATTTTTTTGCTACTAATATTGCCCGTATGGGGATTAATACAAAACTTCAAAAATAAAACTCCAAACTCTGTAAAAGATATAATTAAGGGGGGCTGGATGTGTCTATCTATGCCGCTTTTATGGTCACTGGTCATGGGAATTTCAGGCACAGGTGCGAATTATTTCATGTTGTTCGTTTTTCCGGTTTTTATCGTGTCCGTTTTGGGTTGGTGGCCCCTTCCCTCCTCTCCTGCTAGATCAATGACTATCGGCTTAATAGCTCTTGGTATTTTTTTCTCGCTGGAACAGGTCTATTCCTACCACAAAAGTTCCTCTCTGACAAACTTGAAAGTACAAAACACCCTCATGATTCAAGATGGATTTATATCCTCGAACACACTCGTTGAAGGTGCCAACGTTGCTCCTCTTTTTACAGAAGACACCCACCCACTATATCTCAGGATTTATTCCAAAACAGGAACTCTGCCACCGCCGGTTGACTCGCTTGTCTTTTCCTTTCATACGAACTATTACCCCGCCAATTACGAAACCGAAAATCCCGACACGCTCTGCATACTCATTACCGATTTTCTGAAAAGAAAAGTTAACTACACCATTGCTTTGGAAAATCCTCAAATTGCCGATACCTCAAGCCAATACACCGAAAAACTACCCAGAATAATGGCAGCTAAATTGTCTGAATCAGTATTGTCTGACACCGCAGGATGGAAAAAGATTCACTCCTTCCCAAGTATTTTATTCGGTAATTTGATTATTTTGCAGAATAGGAACCCAGAGATACAGAAAACCGAAAAATGGAACTAAGAACAATCAGTGCCGAAAACAAGCTCTCAGCATCTTTGAGGGAACTCTGGAATTATCGAGACCTGATTTTATTATTCGTTCGCAGAGATTTCGTGAGCCTCTACAAGCAGACCATCCTCGGTCCAATCTGGATTGTGCTTCAACCCTTACTTACCACAATAACCTACACCATTATTTTTAGTCGTATCGCAGGTTTATCCACAGGCGGTGTTCCTCCAGTGGTCTTTTACCTTTGCGGAATTATCCCGTGGACATTCTTTGCCGAATGCCTGAACAAAACCTCCAATACCTTCATCACCAACGCCAATATTTTTGGTAAGGTTTATTTCCCCAGATTGTCGGTTCCTGTTTCCATAGTGATCAGCAACTTATTGAGCATGGCCATTCAAATGATTTTGTTTTTCGTAATCACCATCCTCTATGTGTTAAGCGGAAATCTTAAACTTGAGCCGGGCATCACCCTGCTTATGATTCCCATATACATCATCTTACTCGCCACTCTGGGGCTGGGGCTGGGGCTCATGGTCACCGCTCTGACAACAAAATATCGAGACCTGCGTTTCCTTGTCACATTCGGTGTGCAATTACTTATGTTCGCAACCCCTGTTATTTATCCGATTTCAAGTGTCAGCGGCAAACTCAAAACCATCATCGAATTAAATCCGGTAAGCCCTCTCATCGAAGGAATGCGACATGCAACTCTTAACTGCGGAGAACTTAACCCGGTAAAATTACTTACCAGCGCCTGCCTCATTATTCTTATACTATTCGCAGGAATATTTCTATTTAACCGTGTTGAAAAAGATTTCATGGATACTATTTAAACTGGTTTTGCTGTATGGTGTTCGGCAGTGCATGGCTCAACCCGGCATCCCCTCTGTTGTATATCCTAAAAACCAGGAAGTGCTTTCGGCAAACAGCCCGGTACTATTCTACTGGTCTTTTGGCCTGCCACAGGCCGATGAATTTGAGCTAGAAATTTCGGCTAACGCAAGCTTTGGGCAAATTACACACGCAGCGGCAGGACTAACAAACAACCGTTACACCTGGAACGCAGGCACAACAGCGGGAGCCTTCTATTGGAGGGTAAGAGGGAAAAAACAAAATATCGCAGGCGCCTGGAGCCCGACAAAATCTTTCCTGCTTTTTACCCCTGCATCACTGCCAAACCTTCAACTATGGTTGAGAGCAGATACCGGAATTGTTCTACAGGGTAATCGAATATCAGCCTGGCATGACCTCAGCCCCAATCAATTTGTTCTTACTCAGGCAGATACAATCAGGCAGTTTAAAATCAATCAAACGAACCAGATATTGCCAATGGCAGAGGCTTTCGGAAACCAACTGTATGAACTGCCACTCTTTCCATGGCAAAATACCAATACAGGATTTGTAGTAGGCAGGCGCACAGGCGGACTTCCGTATGGTTGTTTTTTTTCAGCACCTGCCTACAACTTTGATATTCACACCAACATTGGCGTTGTGACCAATAACGCTGCAGGCGCCGCAATTGTAGGCTTCTGGAATATCGATACCCTGTCTGTTCTGTCAATCAGAAGAATACCCGGCAATTCAAGTGCCTACAAAAACTCTATCCTTTCTCCTCCGGCCATTAACAATCCACTGGATCCCTGCGGCCCGGGGCCTCTGAGAATTGGCGACAGATTCGATGGCATCACAGACCTAACCGGGATGTTCGGAGAAATGATTATCTGCAACACCGCGCTTAGCGATTCCATTAAATTCCTCACAGAGACCTACCTGATGAACAAATTTGACGGAAAGGTGAGCCTTCCGGCAGATACCATCACCAACAATTCCTTCTGCCCGCTTACCATAAGCATGCCTGCCGGAATTTACAACGGACAATGGCAAAATGGGCTGCAATCCCCCACTATCACAGTTTCACAAAGTCAATATGTAAGCTTCACCGGATTTGACCTATTCAAAAGAGAAGTTACAGACAGCATGTTTATCAAATTTCCGGAGCCAAATTATCCTCAGCAATTGACTCTGTGCAAAGATTCTGTGATCACCTGGATTCCCTTTGAGAACAGTACTTTCAACATTCAGTGGAACAACGGCAACAACGGTGACAGTCTTGTAATTTCAGCACCAGGTCAATACTTCGCCTCAATAACAGACCCAGGCGGCTGCAACATAAGCACCGACACGATTATAGTTTCTGCAGATTACCTCAGTTACAATGCAGATTTGGGAGTAGACACTAACCTTTGCAGCGGCAATCCTTTGATGCTCACCCCGCTTCCAGTGAATGGAGCACAATACCTCTGGAATACCGGAGAAACCACAGATATTATTACAGCCGACAGCAGTGCCACTTACATCGTAAACGCATTTAGTCCTGCCGGGTGCTATGCAACAGATACTGTCATCATTACAATTGCCGGTCAGGCGCCAAGTGTAGACTTTACATTTTCCAGCGGCTGCATCGGTGACAGTATTTATTTCACAGACCAAAGTCAGGCACCGCCCGGAAGCACACTCAGCGGCTGGCAGTGGGATTTTGGGAATAGCAACAGTTCAAACTTACAGAACGCAGCAGTAGCATATCCAGACACCGGAATTTATTATGTAAACCTCACAGTAGAAGAACAGAATGGCTGCAAAAACTTTATTCAAAAAGATATCAGGATTTATAAAAAACCTCAAGCGCTGGGGTATTTCCTCAATGCCTGTGAAAATTCCCCTGTTCCATTTTTTGAAATCTCCAACTCCTATAACGGAGAGATAACACAATGGCTTTGGAACTTTGATGATTCAGCATCAGGTTCAAGCAACAGCTCCATGCTGCAGCAGCCTCAACATCATTTCAGCAGTGAAGGCCAGTTTAACGTTTCCCTGATTGTAATAAACAATGCCGGTTGCGCCGATACTGCAATTTTAGCAGTAAATGTAAAGTCAAAACCCATGGCCCAGATTAGTTTCACCGGCAACTGTCCCAACCAGGCATTCAGCGTTTTCTCCAATTCCAGCGCAGCATTTCCTCATAACATCATTCAAAACATTTGGAACGACAGCCTCAGCGGACCATACCTTAACTTCCCTGCATCACCGGCAGGCAACTATCCGGTTAAGTTGGAAATTACCTCCTCTAACGGATGTAAAGACACCTTAAGCACCCTAGTGAATATTGCACCACTTCCCGCACCCGATATCACACACAGTCCGCCATGTGTATCGAAAGAAATACGTTTTTCTGATTCAGGAAACTGTGACAGTTGCAGCCACAGATTTTATTCATGGAAATGGAATAGCCTACCTCTTTCGCATACAGGTTCTGATTTTGATACCATTTTCACCTCCCAGCAAAACGGTGAAATCATACTAACACTCATTGATCAGAGAGGTTGCGCGGGGATTGATACCCTTCAGCTCAACATTGAAAATTCTCCTCAAGCCAATATCATTATTCCGGAAATCATCTTCGGGGCACCGGTAGATTTAGCCTTCAGCAACGGGGGTTCAGGAGGCTCAGTAAGCTCACAATGGTATTCAAACGGACAAACGCAAAACGGCAATCAGGCCAGCTTCAGCTATGTTGAAGCAGGTCAGCAAAGCATCATGCTTATTTCCGCCTCTGCACAAGGTTGCACAGACACCGCATTGACTTTTCTGGATATTCCCCGCGCGCAATCAGAATTAAGTCTTTCGCTAAAAGGCTTCAGCAATGTTGCAGATGGCTATCTCAGACCAAATGTCACCATCAAAAATCTGGGAAATATTCCTGAAAAAAATATCAGCCTTACTGTTTTACCGGCTTCATCCGAAGCTTATGAGGAGATATTAGACGGAATTCTATTTCCGGGAGACAGTGCTATTGTAAACATCTCTGAGACCTTTCTTCCACAACTGAAAAACAGCAATGTATGTTGCGTGGAAATCAAAAAGAGCGGACTTCCGGCTGAGCTGAACCTACGCAACAATAAAGTTTGCGGTGTTATTGATGTTACCATCGAAAGCATGGATCAACCTTTTCCTAATCCTGCCGGAAACGAGGTCTTCATCAGAATCAACAGCGTAGCAGAAAAAGCCGGAGTTGTATATCTCAGCGACCTTGCGGGCCGAATTGTCAGGAAATGGGACATCAACCTAAAAGAAGGACTGCAAACCATTAAACTGGAAACATCCGGTATTTCAGCAGGCGCCTACCAGATATCATTAACTCCAGACGGGAAAACCAGGCGACTGTTGATAAATGGTTTAAAAGGCCCTTGAACCCCTTGATGCAGTAGGCAATGATTAAAGTTTAAATTTGCGCATGCATCAGACCATCATCATTCTAGACTTCGGTTCACAGTACACACAGCTTATAGCAAGAAGAATAAGGGAACTGAATGTATATTGTGAAATACATCCATGGAACCACAAGATCGAGGATGATTCGTCTATTCGCGGGGTGATTTTATCCGGTTCACCTTATTCGGTGAGAGATACGGAATCACCAAAACCTGACACCTCTTTGTTGCGAGGGAAAAAACCACTTCTTGGAATTTGTTATGGCGCTCAGCTGCTTGCCTCGCAAAATGGAGGACAGGTAGAGGCCTCTGCAAGCAGAGAATACGGACGGGCGCTGCTTAAATCAGAGACTCAACATAAACTTTTTGAAGGTTTCACGCAAGAATCACAAGTGTGGATGTCGCACGGAGACACCATCACAGTTCTGCCTGAAAACAGCTTTTTACTGGCCTCTACACAGGAGGTAAAAAACGCGGCATTTGGCTTCCGGGATGAAGATACTATAGGCGTACAATTTCACCCTGAAGTTTACCACAGCGAACAAGGCAGCCATCTGCTCAGAAATTTTTTGTTTGACATTTGCGGATGTTCAGGAGACTGGACGCCCGGTGTTTTTATTGAAGAAACCATAAGCTCACTAAAAACAAAGCTGGGGAATGACAAAGTTGTACTGGGCTTAAGTGGAGGCGTAGACAGTACTGTTGCTGCCGTATTGTTGAGCCGTGCGATTGGAGACAATCTGCATTGTATTTTCGTAGACAATGGATTAC
>JBEGML010000369.1:0-4295 GCA_041183145.1 Bacteroidota bacterium
GCTAAGGCCTGCTTGTCATCTACATATAGCGATACCAGCACATAGTCTTCGCGAAGTCTCTTTAAAACTCTGGGATCTACCCACACCTGATCTTCCATTTTTCTGCAGTTTACACAACTCCAACCCGTAAAATCAACCATGAGGGGCTTATTTACCTTTTTTGCATACTCCAAAGCAAGGTAATAATCATGGAAACAATTTAAACCATGAGGGCAATGCTCGGGATCTGTTCCCTCTATCTGTTCCTTTGAATAATGACCCTCTGATGTTCCCAGACTCCAGCCTTCTGTGTAAAAGGTCGGAGGTGGAAATCCGCTAATCATCTTCAAAGGTGCACCCCACATCCCGGGTATCAAATAAACAACAAATGAAAAGGTAATAATCGCAAATAATAAACGAGGAATACTCACATAGGGCGTGTCACTGTCATGTGAAAACTTGATTTTCCCCAAAAGATAAAAACCCAGTACAGAAAAGATGATTATCCACAACGCAATAAAAATCTCACGCTTAAGCAAGCCCCAGTGATAGGCTAAATCAACATTGCTCAAAAATTTTAACGCAAGTGCAAGCTCAAGCAGACCTAACACAACTTTCACTGAGTTGAGCCAGCCGCCTGATTTTGGGAGGGAATTTAACCAGCCCGGAAAGGCCGCAAAAAATCCAAACGGTAATGCCAAGGCAAATGCAAATCCGGTCATCCCCAGCGCTGGATTGAGAACATTCCCACCTACAGCTGCCTCAACAAGTAAGGTACCAATGATAGGGCCTGTGCATGAGAATGAAACCAAAGACAAGGTGAAGGCCATGAAGAATATTCCTGCTAAGCCTCCGCGTTCACTCGCCCTGTCTGCTTTGTTAATCCAGCTACTGGGTAAGGTGATTTCAAACGCACCCAGAAAACTAATGGCAAATACTACAAAAATGATAAAGAAGGCGAGATTGAAAAACGCATTACTCGCCATAGCATTCAATGCATCTGGTCCAAGAGAAAGCGTTATCACCATTCCAAGTGTCACGTAAATAAATATGATGCTCAAACCATAAAGCAAAGAATTCATCAGCCCCTTTTTTCTGTTTCCACTGCTCTTGGTAAAAAAACTAACCGTCAATGGAATCATAGGAAACACACATGGCGTAAGCAAAGCAAGTAGGCCTCCAATGAATCCGGCAATGAAAATGGCTATGGAACTCCGCTGGGTTTTCTCTGAACTTTTTCTCTCTGTAGGTTTAAGGTTTGATTTGTTCTCCGCTGGCGGCAAGACATTTTTCAGATCTTGTTGGCTATCCGTTGCAGCAGCCCCGGAATCCTTAACAACCGGAATCTCTGAGGACACAGCAGCCTTACTGTTATCTTCAGCCAATAACTTGGTAACAGGCTTCACCTCAATAGCAAACTCAATGTCTTCAGGCGGTAGACATTTAGAATCATCACAAACCATGAAGTTTACCATCCCTTTTACTTTGAAGGGTTTCTCAGAAAGAGCTTTTACCTTTTGAACAAATACAGCCTCTCCTCCAAAATAAGCAAGTTCCATTTCGAAGTTTTTATCATATGATTTTTCGGGTTTACCCTCCGCTGTAGCACCAATTAACTGATAGTCCGCACTCTTGTCAAAACTAAATGTGGTGGGCACCGGACCACCATCGGCAAGAAACTGCGAATACAAATGCCAGCCTTTTTCAATTTTTGCCTTAAGTATAAGCTCGCTCACACCGTCTTTTGACTCGCGCGATGTAAATGTCCACTTTACAGGTTGAAGAATTTGTGCCTGCACTAATCCTGCCTGCAAAAGAAAAATAAAAGCGAATAAAGCCCTGAGAAATTTCATGCCTGTTTATTGAACTCCAAAAATAGTCTTATTGCCGACAACCTTATATGCCCAACAATATATACAGAACAGATTTAATTAAATTTTGTGATTTTTTGTCACCTCATTAATACCATCTTACCCCAGCCCTTGCGGAAATAATCATCAGCAGCACTCTCTCTTCGCTCCATCTCCTGCCCGTTAAGTTTTACAAAAACCTTGTAAAGATATACACCGTTGGCCAGACGATCTCCGAAATTGTCTGTGCCATCCCAGGCATAATCGGTGATGTTTCTCCCGATTCTGATAATTCCTAATTCATCCTGACCTATTTCCTTGACAATCTTGCCGCTTACAGTCATAATTCTGATAAAAAAATCGTCTGGAATTTTACTCCCGGTAAGTGTGAAAACAAATCGTGTTTTACTGGTAAAAGGATTAGGATAATTCATAACATTCGTTATTGTAGATCGATTTATTACCTCAAATTCTACCTTATACAAATTATCCCCCGACTTGTTTCCAGCTGCATCTTTAGCTTCAGCAATAAGTGTATACTTACCATCTGTCTTCAATACCGGAAATAATTTCACTTGAGCTCGGTTTTCTGCACTACTGCCCGGAATAAATTCCATCCGATAAGCACCGCTACCGCTAAACCATAATCTCCTGGGTTCTATTTCATTTGGATATAAAATATAAATCGCAAAGTTGCCGGTGTCGTTGAGTAAACGAAAACGATTTTCATCTTTTAACTGAATCTGAATCTCTGGCTCAGGACTAACTATATCTCCATTTAAAATCCTCACGCCATCAAATGTGACATCAAGTAGCGGATTCGTAATGTCTTCATCAACCTTCAATGCCACCTGCAAAAAGTTATTGAAATGATACTTTTCAACTTGATCATAATCATTTGCGCCCATTCCCTTTGGATTCGCCTCCATCCACAAAAAATTTTGACCGTAAAAATTTTTGGTATCAAATACAAGTTCCGCGTGCAGAGTGTCACCGGCAAGCAGTGAATCATAGCGTGTATAATTCAATGGGTATATCTGCCTGCTCCTGTCCTCAGCCCAAAATTTAACCAACAAACTATCCATATCCTGTTCACTTACATTCTCTATGGCTACCCTGAGATTAACAAATTCTCCCTCATCTTTATTTTCTCCTCCATTGTAACTGAAAAGTGCCGATGGATTAACAGCACACTCAGGAACTTCCTGATAGGTAATCTGCCATTTTCGCATCTGCGCCGGACTTAGGTTCTGATCGTCTGAGGTTATAGCGTGAAGAAGAAGTTTTGGATATATTGCAGCATTCGCAAGGCCACTCAATGGAAAAATATACTCACTCCCCGGATAAATGCCTGAGGCCAAAGTATCTGAAACACCATTAGCCTTTATTCCAATTATCTTAAGGCTGATGCTATCAGTACTGAGATTTTCAACAGATCTCTGATGCCAATACAAGGTGTCCCACCTTAAAGATGGGCCAATTTCTGTGGATGTCATCAGCCCCTTATTCCACGTGCTGCTCAATGCACGATTGAAATTAATCTCATTATAGCCCGATCCCGGGCTTATAACCTCAGCAGCTGTCGAAGGATTTCCTTTCTGAGCAAAAAATATCCAGGCTTTGTGATCAGGAAGAAAACGCATACTGTCAGCACCCAATGCTTCAAATGCGGTAATAACTGAGGTATCTGCAATATTCTGGAAACCTCCCCTTATCCATGTCCATGCCAATACGTAATGACCATCTGGTATACCCGTTTGTAACATGTTTTTTAATCCCGTCATCTGTGACGCTACCCCTGTCCTGAAAATAAAGTACCTCTCCATTTGATCTCTGCAGGCGCTCCCATTGTTTGCATTTCCAAATTGACGGCTGGGGTTGTAAATTACCGGAGGATTTTGAGAATTATCAACCCAGTATTTTCCCCAGGGCTCAAGTGTCAATGAATCAATAACAGCAACGTGTATGGCAGGTGCATAGGTGCAGCCGGCGTATTCCACAATTTCAGCATCAAGCATATACTGAGTGGCATAAAGATCTGCATCACTTGGCCTAAGGCCCGGAGGGGCACTGAAGGTTTTGCAAGACAGCATCCTGGAATTAGCAACAAATTCAAACCTCCGGTTCTGTCTGTTGTGCCTCATGAATCTGTAATCGTTTTTGCCAAATTGAAAAAAATGCGCCTGGCTCCAGCCCCTTCTTTCTTCTATAAATTGAAAACTACTTTCTCTCCATCTGTAATTTCCGTTTATCAGCGAATCTCTGCAGACACGCCAAAAATAGACCACAGAGTCATTAAGCTGAAAGGGTACTTTCCATTTGATGACTCCACCACTCTGGCTTACCATTCCTGATGAGAGCGGATTGATGAATAAATCTGTTGTGTCAATCTCGAATCGATAATTTCTTACTGGTGCCAAAGGGTCTCCTGTACTTGCTTTCAAGGTCACATCTCTGTTAGGATAA
>JBEGML010000370.1:0-4333 GCA_041183145.1 Bacteroidota bacterium
CATGGAAGGGATATTATGCCAATGGTAACCTTAACTATGTAGGTGCCTTTGTGCAAGGTAAAAAAGATGGAATCTGGATTTTCTATGATGAGGCAGGCAAAAAATTTATGGAGCAGAAATTTCAGGGAGGTAACTTATTGAGTTCACGCAGGCTCTGATTTTTGAACGGGCTATTTTTATCTTTCCTGCTTTAATTTATGGGCAGGATACTCTCTAAAACATCTTTTTTAAGGGGAAAACAATGCGAGAAATCGCTTTGGCTTTATTATCATCAACCTGCCCTGAGAGACAAGCCGGATGATTTGAGAAGG
Organism: Bacteroidota bacterium; assembly: GCA_041183145.1. Taxonomy (GTDB): domain Bacteria; phylum Bacteroidota; class Bacteroidia; order UBA4408; family UBA4408; genus JBEGML01. The sequence goes on from JBEGML010000370.1 coordinate 312, forward strand.
TCATTATTTGGCCGTGGTCACAAGGTCGGATTTTTTGCAAGAGGTCTTTTCCCCGGTGGTGTTGATTCATCTGCTTCCTCTCCCCGGCGTTGGGCTGAGGCAGTGGAAAAAACCAGACATTTTATTTTAAGTGGTATAGAAATTATTTATGAGGCTGCGTTCGAACATGAGGGCTGTCTTGTATTTGCTGATATCATAGTGCGCTCGGCTCATGGCTGGGATATTTATGAGGTAAAAAGTTCTTTACGCGTCAGTGATTACCACCTTCAGGATGCAGCCTTTCAGTTTTTTGTAATTTCCGGGGCGGGCCTCAACATCTCTTCTTTTCAAATTGTACATCCACATCCTGATTTTGTTCATCAGGGTGAAATTACCCCTGAGCAATTTTTTTTGAAGCATGATGTAAGTGCTCGTATTAAACCTATCCAGCATATAATTGGTTCAGAGATTACTTCATTTAAAATGAAGCTTGGTCATTCTGAAATGCCTGTAAGGACAGTTGGTCCACATTGTCAGTCGCCTTTTCCCTGTGATTTTAAAACCTATTGCTGGGGAAAACTTCACCCGCGGCATATTCTGAATCTTCCGGCATTCAGCAGTCAGGATTCATCCAGAATTTTTAATTACGGTGTAAGGGATATTTCTGAAATACCCCCAACAGAGCCATTAAATCCTTTCCATTCCGGGGTAATTCGATCCATAATTGAAGGTCGTGCCATGCTGAATAGAAAAGAGCTTGAAAGATGGCTCGGGAAAATCAGCTATCCGCTTGCATTCTTTGATCTGGAAATGTTTATGCCTGCAATTCCCATGTTCAAAGGTTGTCGTCCGTTTGAGCATCTGCCTTTTGCCTATTCACTCAGACGCATTGAACGAGAGGGCTCAGAAGACACCTCGCTTTTTTTTATGGCAGACGCAGGCACTGATCCGCGTGAATCTTTAAGCCAGAATCTTATTCACGATTTGAAAGACATCAAAACGATTGTTGTTTTTGATGCCACTCAAGAACATGCAGTTCTAAGAAAGCTCGGTGCAATTTTCCCGGCCAGGAAAGATTTTATGGAAGAACTTTGTCGACGTACCCTTGATCTTGCTGAGCTTTTTGTTGGAAGAAAGGTTTATTTCCCTCTCATGGGGAATTCCTTTTCACTTAAGTCATTATCAGGTGTTGCGGGAATTGATATGGAACAAATGCGCATCAGCAATGGTTATGATGCCTCAGCTGCATTTGAACTTTTAAATGAGCCGGATCATCTTTTCAGGGAGCTGGAGTTGAAGAACGATCTCAAAAGGTATAGTATGGCAGACACTGAAATTATGTTGCGGGTATTTCACAGGCTTGGAGATCTTGTTCACTCCGATGATGTAATCGGTATTCCTTAGTCTTCTTTTTTTGAGCTGTTTTTTCCTGCCAGAGCTTCAAAAATCCATGTTACAAATGTTAGGCAAAGGCTGAACCATAGGGCCGGCCAGAAACCCGCAGCATGGAATCCGTCAACGATATAGTCGGCAAGCAGTATCACGAGAGCATTGATAACCAGAAGAAATAAACCCAGAGTGAAAATCGTAAAAGGTATGGTGAAGAAAATCAATAATGGTTTTACCACCGCGTTGAGGAATGCGAGAACGGCAGCAAGAATCAGAGCGTCGAGCGGATTGTCGAGACTGATTCCCGGAAGAAGTTTTGATGTTACGAGAATCGCCAGAGTTGACAAAAACAGTTTAAGTATGAACTTCATTGAAAATTGATTGAATCATGTTAACATTGCCAAAGATAAAAAACCTTGTCATGCGTATGAATCATAAGCACAGCGTTCTCCTTTCATTTTGTTTCATTTTTTTCCCCTTATATAGTATTGCTGATGAAGGGATGTGGATACTTTCTATGATTAAGGAGCTTAAAGAGGCCGATATGAAAAAAGCAGGTCTCGAAATCAATGCAGAGGATATTTACAGCATTGAGAAAAGTTCATTAAAGGATGCGATTGTACATTTCGGAGGTGGTTGCACCGGAGAGATGATTTCGGGTGAAGGGTTGTTGCTGACGAATCATCATTGCGGATACTCTTACATTCAATCTCATTCCAGCCTTGAAAAAGATTATCTGACAGACGGCTATTGGGCAATGAAGCGCGCCGATGAACTGCCTTGTAAAGATTTAACCGTAACGTTTATTACCTCCATCGAGGAGGTTAGTGCAAAAATTCTCGAGGGCATTTCTGATACTGCTCGTCAGCGTGATGCGCTTGTTTCTTCGCGTATCAAGGCCATGGAATCAGAATATAACAAAGAGCCGGATTCCAAAGTTTTTATTCGTGGATTCTTCAGTGACAACAGATATTTTCTTTTTCACACCCTCACCTTCCGCGATGTGAGGCTTGTAGGAACACCGCCTTCCTCGATTGGTAAGTTCGGAAGCGATACAGATAACTGGATGTGGCCAAGACATACAGGTGATTTTTGTCTATTCAGAGTTTATGCCTCTAAGGATAATCGTCCTGCAGATTATGCTTCCGATAACATCCCCTTTAAACCTAAACACTTCCTTCCTGTTTCCCTAAAAGATCTCAAAGAGGATGATTTTACTATGGTGATTGGCTTTCCGGGGCGTACCCAGGAATATCTCAGCTCTTATTCTGTTGATCTTATCAGAAATGAAACCGATCCCAACAGGGTCAAGGTTCGTGACGCCCGTCTTGAAGCACTTGACCGTGAGATGCGAAACAATGATACGGTAAGAATAAGGTATGCAGCCAAATATGCGTCTGTAAGTAATGCCTGGAAAAAATGGATTGGAGAGATGCGTGGTATTGACCGCACCAATATTCTTAGTGTCAAGGCTGAGCAAGAGTCAAAGCTGATTAAGGAACATGGAACTGAATCTCCTGCCGGAGTAAGTGCCATCGAAATCCTAAGGTCAATTGAGAATACAGTTTCCTCTATGCGGCCTTTCAGTCGTAAAAGAGATTTTTATCAGGAGGCATTTTTAGGTTCTGAAATTTTCAGTGCCGGAAATCCTGTGGCAGCGGCGATGATCAGATGGGAGGACGGCAATGTTTCGAATGAACAACGCGTGAAAGACATAAAACAGATAGCAAACGGCTGGCCGGGTTTTTATAAAAATTACCACAAGGCAACTGATTTTCTCGTCACGATGAAGATACTTCCGATGTTTCTTGCTGAACTGAGTAAAGAGGAACGCGAAGAAATTTTTGGTGATGATTTGTCTGATAAGGAAGGAGTGGAAAATTATCTGAAACGGCTTTATGCAAAGTCTATACTCGCTTCATTCGAGAAGTCTGCCAAGTATAATGATGATCCGGAGCGTCTGATTAAGACACTTTCTTCTGATCCTGTTGTTCAGGTTTGTCTCAAGGCCGGTCGTTGGTTTAACCGCAATGTGAAACCAACATATGCCAAGGCAGAGGCCGAAATAAACAGCCTGCAGAGACTATGGATGAAAACACTGATGAGCATTAATAAAGAACGTCTGTTTTATCCTGATGCCAACAGCACGCTCAGATTAACGTATGGTAAGGTGAAGCCTTACAAACCTTACGACGGTGCAAGCTACTATTGGTACACTACCATCGACGGAATTATGGAAAAAGAAAATAAAGCCCTGGAAGAATTTCATGTTGATGATCGTCTGAAACAGGCGTATTCCAAAAAAGATTATGGTAATTATGCTGATGATAATGGCGATTTGCGCGTCGCCTTCATCGCTACGAATCACACCACTGGCGGGAATTCCGGAAGTCCTGTACTGAATGCCAAAGGGCAATTCATCGGTATTAATTTCGATCGCAATTGGGAAGGTACCATGAGTGATATTGTATATGATCCGGAACGCGTAAGAAATATTATTTGTAGCTCCGGGTACATCCTTTTTGTCATCGACAAGGTTGCAGGAGCAGGACACTTGTTAACAGAAATGAAAATTCTTGAGGATTGATTTTTGTTTTTTCCCGATGTCAAGGAACTACTTCTGCCTTTGATTTTCATTTGATAAACTTTTATAT
>JBEGML010000371.1:0-4468 GCA_041183145.1 Bacteroidota bacterium
TTCATGAACATATCGCCGTTGGGTCCGTTGCTGCAAGAAACTTTGGGAAAGGCAGGACATCCGTAATTAGAGGTCTGCTGGGTAGGTGTATCATTAACGAGGTCGCTTCCGCAATTGGCATCACCCCAGATGTGGCGTAAATTCAACCAGTGGCCGACTTCGTGTGTTGCTGTTCTTCCAAGATGGTACGGCGTTGAGGTACCGGGTGAGCTTGGGCCTCCGACTGAACCGGTAAGCAATACAACACCGTCTGTGGCAGAGGCTCCGCCGGGGAACTGGGCGTATCCAAGCACACCTCCACTGAGATTACAAACCCAAACATTCAGGTATTGGTTTGTTGGCCAGGCATCACTACCACCTTGTGCAGTATATTTCACCGAGTTGTTGGTAGAAAAAGCTGTTACTGTGGTAGACTTCCTGATTATACCGGTGGTGGCCGCACCGGTTGGACTTACAGTAGCCAGACAAAATTGAATATTGGTGTTAGCTGCTAAACCTTGAAATGCCGAAGGTGTACTTGACGCATCTGAATTCAGACGGGCGAAGTCATTATTCAGAACCTGCAACTGTGCCTGAATTCTGGCATCAGAGATATTTTGAGCAGTAGTGTTATAAACGATATGAAACACCACCGGTATGGTTATAACATTACGCGACTCTCCGCCAGATGCTATAAAACTGTTGGTGTGATCTTCAATCTCCTGCATTCGCTGCAAAAGCTGAGGATTTTGTTGTACCTGAGCGTTCAGGTAATCCATGGTGCCGCAGTTCCTTTGAGCCGAAACCTGCATGACGGCAAACATGGAGACGAGGAATAAAAGTTTTTTCATCTTCCAAAAATTAGTTTACCAAAACTAAAAAGATTTTTGATACTCTGAAAATATTTAAAAAAAACTTTTTCAGGTCTTGATATTGGTAATCCAAACAACATCGGGCTCGAACAAGAGTGTTTAACTCATTATTTTGAGCCCCAGTCGATTATTTTTAAGCTTTAAACGATATTTCATGCATGAGGCAGTTGATTGCCTTGACAAAAAGAATTGACTTATAAACATAGGAGGATGCGCTTGGCTGAAAACGAAAATACGACTAAAATATTGGGCAGAATTGTTGTAACCCAAACAAAAGATTTTGCTGATTATTTGCCAAAATCCTTAACTTTGAATCTTGTGCCTTTAGGAACAAATGTATTTTAGTTTCTCATTAAACGAAACTGCTCATTTTGTATTTAAAGTCTATCTAAAACACATAATCAACTATGTACGGACTAGTTAATAAAGCCATACAAGATCTTGTATGCGAAAAATTTGGTGAAGACAAATGGAAGGAAATTAAGCTTTTGTCAGGATTTGAAGATGATTTCTTCATTGGTCTTCAGTCATATCCGGATTCATTGACTTACTCATTGGTAAAAAATGCATCCTCTGTTCTTGGAGCCGACGCTTCTGTTGTTATGGAAACGTTCGGGGAGTATTGGATATTATATACCGCCAATGAAGGATATGGCGACATGATGGATTTAGCAGGAAATACCCTTCCTGACTTTCTCAACAATCTGGACATGTTACATAACCGGATCAACAACATCATGCCCAACCTTGTAGCTCCTCAGTTCAGCACACGTAATGAAACATCAAACTCCGTAGAATTGGAGTATCGTTCTCACAGGGAGGGTCTAAACCCTATGGTTGTAGGCTTGTTAAGAGGCCTTTGCAAGCGATTCAACATCGCTGAATACGAAATATCACACATAGAAAGCAAGTCACAAAATAACTCTTGTGAGGTCTTTAAAATTCAATGGCAATAAAGGCCAATGATTCCACCCCGCATTCCTGATAACGAAGCTGAACGGCTTAGTGCCCTTCAAAGTTATGGTATTCTTGACTCAGGAAACGAGCAGGAATACGATGACATTGCCTTACTTGCCTCCGAAATTTGCCAAACACCCATTTGCGTAATCAGCCTCATCGACGAAAAGCGCCAGTGGCTTAAGGCTAAAGTCGGACTCTCAGTAAATGAAACTTCGAGAGACATCTCCTTTTGTGGTCATACCATACTTAATCCATCAGAAATGATGATTGTAAATGATGCACGAAAAGACGAGCGCTTTACAGATAACCCTCTAGTAACCGGAGACCTCAAGGTAGTTTTTTACGCCGGGGTTCCGCTGAAAGATGAAAATGGATTTGCCCTGGGAACACTCTGTACAATAGACAGCAAGCCGCGCGAGCTCACTGATGGACAAATCAGAGCGCTCAAGGTGCTCTCAGAAAATGTGATTTCACTGCTGAGTGTAAGGAAAAAAAACCGGCTTCTTGAAAACTCCCTGCAACATTTACTGGGATGTATCAACTTTTCATCTCCTTATTTTTTATGGCTCTCTGAGAACGGAAAAATTCTTGAATACGGCAGAAACTTTAAAGATTCTGTGCCAGACATAAAAATTGGCGAAAACTTCAGCTCATTTTTTCAGTGGAACAACTCTTTCAATCTGAGAAAAATTTTAGATGAAACAAATGAGCGAACTTCTCCCATGCTCTTTTTTTCTAACCTAAACCAAAAACAAAAATATAAATGTTCGGTGAGAAGGCAGGATGAACAATCCTATTTCATCTTCGCATCACCGGTTATTAATACCCAGCTCCCTATCGGGAATTATAACATAAGCATAAATCATTTCCCAAAGCAGGATTACATCGCAGAATATCTGTTTTTACAACAGGCTGCAACCAAAGGCCTGGCCGACTCAGGTAAACTCAACGAACTCTTACAAATTAAAAACAAAGAGCTCGAAATGTCTAAAAACTTGCTCATAAAAACCAACTCGCTACTTGAGGAAAAAGTAAATGAGCGCACCAAGGAGGTAAAAAATCTGGCTTTGTTTCCGCTTCAAAATCCAAACCCGGTTTTTGAGGTCAGTTACCTCAATAAAGAAATCACCTACATCAACCCGGCAGGCCTGAACAAAATACCGGATCCCGAAAAATTCACGTTCGAGGTGCTATCAAATCTTTTTGTAATTGACCAGGCTTGTATCGAAAATAAAGACACCGCTAAGAAAGAATTTGAATGGCAAGGAAATTTCTATGAGAGAAGCATCTTTTTTCTGGAAGACAGAGGGGTATTCAGACTTTACCTGCATGATATAAGCGACATCAAGCGTAAACAAATCCAGGACGCTGAAAAAAGTAAGTCCTTTATCACTCAACAAAACGCACTGCTTGAAATAAGAAGCCTTCCTCAGGATCTTTCTCTTGAAGAAAAATTAAAATTCATACACAAAAAAAATTCTGAAGTACTGCAGTGCAATCGCTGTTCTGTATGGTTTTATGATCAGGATAAAACCCTGATCAGTTCCGAATACATCTATTCCAAAAACTCCGGTGAATTCCTCGAAGGCACAAGCATCCGTGCCGCTGATGTGCCCCTCTACTTTAAAGCGCTGGAGCGAAAAATTGTTATTGATGCCTACGACGCTGAAAACCATCCCGCAACCTCAGAATTCCGTGATGTCTACCTAAAGCCTCTGGGCATAAAATCAATGCTGGATATTCCGCTTATTCAGGCAGAAAATTCGATTGGTGTTATCTGTAATGAATATTACACCCAAAAAGAATCATTCTCTGATGATGAAATTTCTTTTGCCCGATCGGTAGCCGACGTCATTATACTTGCCCTGGAAACCGAACAATTGAAACTTTCCAGAAAAAGACTTGAAGAAAAGAATCAATCCTTAAACGAAGCAATGGAAAGGCTGGTAAATATGCAGTCTGACCTTATACAGCAAGAAAAACTTGCCACACTCGGAATGCTTATCGCCGGTATTGCTCACGAAATCAACACACCACTGGGGGCAATCAAAGCATCTAATGAAAATTTGCAGGAAGGGCTTACAGACATACTTGACACTAAACTCAAGGATGCTTCTCCGGAAATCCTTGATTATGGACATCAGCTTTTCTCTTTGAGCCAGAACAATCACCATTTACTCTCTACAAGAGAAGAACGCCTGTACGTAAAATCCACAGAAGCGGCTCTTATTTCGAAGTTTCCACAACTGAATAACAAAACTTTCTTTGCTAAAAAACTTGTAGAACTGGGCTTCAAAGATCTGGAAACTGATTTGGATTTCTTTATCCAAAACCCTCAGAATATTGGAATCTTTGCCTTCGCCAGCGACCTCAGTAAAATACGCAAATCTGTTCAAACCATTGCGCTCGCTGCCGACAAGGCAAGCAAGGTCGTTAAAGCACTCAACACATTCTCCCACGGCAACCTGGAAAAGGAATTATCCTCTTTCAGCCTTTATGAAAACATTGAATCGGTAATCACGCTGCTCTGGAATAAAATAAAACACGGAGCTACTGTAATTAACTCAATAGGAAAAGATGTGCTGATATTTTCTAACCCTGAGGAATTATCGCAGGTGTGGACCAATATCATGAATAATGCACTGCAGGCTTCAAAC
>JBEGML010000372.1:0-3930 GCA_041183145.1 Bacteroidota bacterium
GAATTCATTTTTAAAGCCAGTTTCATATATGGTAAAAATATTATCAGGTGTAATTGCACCGTCTTTGGCACGTGAACCTGCATCATTAATTTGTATCTCCTTTGATTCATTGATTACTGACCAAACGGTGTTGTTATCAGAAATGATAAACTGGTCATCAAGTTCGAGTCTGTATTTTTTCTCTTTGATACTGATTTTCCCCTTACGAGTCTCAGATGTTTTATCTTTTTTGTTTTCTGTAGTTATTGTGAAATCTGCAACGATACTGTTGTAGGTTTTGGTTTTGGTAGACAAATCGTCCAGTATTTTTTTTGCACGCGGATCATTTTGTTCAGTGGTGAAGGCTAACAGGACAAGACCGGAAATCAGGCAGAGGAAAGTTTTCATAAATCAACAAGGGATTCTTTTGACTCCCATTTTGGTTTCTGGTTTAAAGTGAATTCAAAAACTGTTCCAAACTTGCTTCATCGGGTATTAGAACCTGACGGGCTTTGCTTCCTTCAAATGGTCCTACAACCCCGGCAGACTCCAGCTGATCAATTATTCGGCCCGCTCTGTTATAGCCCAGTTTCAGTTTGCGCTGAATCAGTGAGGTGCTTCCCTGTTGATGTTGTACGATTATTCTTGCGGCATCATTAAAAAAGGTATCTCTTTCAGAGGGGTCGAATTGTTCCTTCTCACCATCTTCGTCTTCACCATGGAATTCAGGTAGCATAAATGCATTTGGGTAGGCTCTTTGTGCACCAATGAATTCAGCCATTTTTTCAACTTCGGGGGTATCAACGAATGCGCATTGAATTCTGATAAGGTCATTGCCTGTACTTAATAACATATCACCCCGGCCAATCAATTGTTCTGCACCGCCTGCATCAAGAATGGTACGGCTGTCAATTTTAGCGGAAACCCTGAAGGCGATACGTGCCGGAAAATTCGCTTTTATTGTTCCTGTAATAATGTTGACTGAAGGTCTTTGAGTAGCGATAATCAGGTGAATTCCAATGGCACGGGCCAGCTGCGCAAGACGTGCTATAGGCATTTCAACTTCTTTGCCTGCAGTCATAATAAGATCCGCAAATTCATCTATTACCACGATGATGTAGGGCATGAAATGGTGCCCTTCAAGCGGGTTTAATTTCCTGGCAATAAACTTTGAGTTGTATTCTTTGAGATTTTTTACCTGAGCATTTTTCAGTAATTCATAGCGTGTATCCATTAAGATACATAGTGAATTCAGGGTGTGAATTACCTTTTTTGTATCTGTGATGATTGCATCTTCGGAGTTGGGCAGTTTGGCCAGGAAATGTCTCTCGATTGTAGTAAATAGGGTAAGTTCGACTTTCTTGGGATCAACCAGTACAAATTTAATTTGGGAGGGATGTTTTTTGAAAAGCAAAGAAACCAGAATCGCGTTGAGGCCTACCGATTTTCCCTGGCCTGTAGCACCTGCCATCAGCAAATGCGGCATTTTCGACAGGTCTGCTATATAGGTTTCGTTGCTGATAGTTTTACCGAGTGCAATCGGAAGATCAAAGGCAGTATTTTGAAATTTTTCCGATTCAATGACGCTCCTCATACTTACCAGTTCAGGTTTTTGATTGGGAACTTCTATACCTATGGTTCCTTTACCCGGAATCGGCGCTATAATTCTTATCCCAAGTGCAGCAATACTTAATGCAATATCATCTTCAAGGTTTTTTATTTTTGAAATTCTCACACCCGGTGCAGGTACAATTTCATATAAAGTTACAGAAGGGCCAATAGTTGCTTTTATTTTATCAATTTCTATATTATAATTTTTTAGTGTCTCAACGATTCGCTCTTTATTTTGCTGAAGTTCTTCGTTGTTAATTGTAATTGTATCGCTTCCGCGTTTTTCTAAAATTTCCGTTGGAGGGTATTGGTAGCCTGAAAGGTCCAGTTTTGGATCATAATCACCTTCTGCATGAGGCAATTCAATTTTGTCTGTTGATGGAAAAATTTCTGCTACAGCCTCTGCAGGTGCTGTTTCTACGATAAGATCAAGGTCATCGGTTTTGCTTTTAAGTGTAAAAGTTGCAGGCTGGGGTTCCTGTTCAACTTGTGTGTTTTCAGTTATGATTTCGTTTGATACTGTTTCAGGACCAATGTCGTTTTCCTGCTGATGTAGCAAAGAAGATTTATCAGGCTCAGGAAGAGGTTCACTCCAATCGCGAAATTTTTTCTTCCCCTTTTTTTCTTGTTTTTCTTTGCCGGTCTCAATATTTTCTTCCTGCTCCATTTCGGCAGGACTTAATTCATCGGGAACTTCATTTTTCGCGGGTTCACCTGTATTTCTTTTGACATTGAAGAAAACAAACATGGCCATAAATGCCAGAAGTACGATGGGGGCACCGGCTGCTCCGAGCCAGCCAAGGAACCAAAGATTTGTTTCGAATCCGAATGTTCCGCCCAGAAAAAGCCATTCACCTTTAAAGAGATAACCCAGCAGTACACTGCACCATGTCATGATAAACAGGCCGCTTTTTGTAGCCTTTCTAATAGGTATGTTCAGATTGTGGAAGGTCGTTCTCAATCCCCAGAAAAAAAGCAGAAAGGGTAGAACTGCCGTTGCCATTCCAAATCCTCTGTAGATGAGAAGGTGCGATAGTGCAGCCCCGGTTTTCCCCATCCAGTTTTCTACCAACAAATCCTGGTTGCCGAAGAGAGCAGAGAGAGAGCCTGTTACTTTATCCTGATCAGCACGCCAGGTAAAAATGTAGGATACCATTGCCAAAAGCGTAACTATACAGAATAGCATAGTTACCACTCCAAAACTTCGGCGATACCTCGTGTCAGAGGTAATAGATTTTATTTTAGACACAAACTTGCCGCCGGCAGGTTTTTCCTGCTCTATTGTTGCAGTAGTTTGTTCGTCTTCCTGATCAGCTTTTTTTTTGCGCTCTGCCATGGAGATGTTAACGCTTAATCTGCAAAATTAGTTGTAGCCAATCAGGCATTTACTTTTTTACCTGAGAAGTGTTAACAAGGATTTCAACACTCAGAAATTGGGTTTCAGGAGGTACTTTGAGTAAAAATTCTCAATTTCTTTTACCGCCTCATCTGCTGTATCCACTAGCCGAATGAGATTTAAGTCTTCCGGATTGATGTATTTATCCCTTTCAAGAGTTTTTTTAATCCAGTCGAATAGACCTTCCCAGTATTCCAGGCCAACCAACACAATTGGGAAAGCGGCAATTTTTCTGGTCTGTATCAGGGTCATGGCTTCAAAGAGTTCATCCATTGTGCCGAAACCTCCGGGTAAAACAACGAATCCCTGAGCGTATTTCATGAACATGACCTTTCTTACGAAGAAGTAATCGAAATTGATAAGTTTATCGGGGTCGATGTAAGGATTGCTGTATTGCTCATGTGGCAATTCTATGTTCAGTCCCACGCTTTTTCCTCCTCCTCTTCGTGCCCCTTTGTTACCGGCTTCCATGATACCCGGCCCGCCGCCCGTGATAACCCCGTAACCCTTTTGGGTGAGTTTGAATGCAATATCTTCCGCTAATTCATAGAAACGAGAATCTGATTTTGTTCTTGCCGACCCGAAAATCGAGACACACGGACCTATTTTTCCCAATTTTTCGAAGGCATCTACAAACTCGGCCATAATTTTGAAAATCTGCCATGAGTCCTGAACTTTTATTTCATTCCAGTCTTTGTTTTTGAAAGCATTTCTTATTCTTTCATCGTCATTTGATAGCATATCACTATTTTTTATTGTGAAGGTTCATTTCTTTTTCCAGGTAAATTCCTGTATGGCTTTTTCCATGTTGAATGAGTTCTTCGGGTGTTCCTGAAAAGACAATACTGCCACCTGCAGAACCTCCTTCCGGCCCAAGGTCTATGATATGATCAGCAACCTTGATGATATCGAGGTTGTGTTCAATAATTAACACGGTGTTGCCA
>JBEGML010000373.1:0-5942 GCA_041183145.1 Bacteroidota bacterium
TTTGATGTGTTTCATATCATTGGTGTTTACTCATTCTCCCACAATGGATAATGTTCAAGTTTAATTTTCCCTTTGAAAAAAATTTTTGTGCTCTCAGCGAAAGCGGGAGTATAATCAGAAACATAAAATTGATGTTTCGGTTCATCTGCACCGCGCAGGAGATGCTCTTTTTTCAAAAGTTCACGAACATGTTCGGCAACAATTTGAGCAGAGTCTACGATCATTATCTTTTCTTTGTAGACCTCAGCAATTTCATCCCGGATAAGGGGATAATGCGTACAAGCAAGGATGAGTCCGTCAACTTTTTTCAGTTTCGGACGTGACAGATAGCTGCTGATGACGGTGCGACTAATTTTGTTGTTGAAGAATCCTTCCTCAATCATAGGTGCCAGCAAGGGAGTAGCAAGTGAGTGTACCTCAAGGGAGGAATTTTTCTGATGAAGTTTCTTTGCATAAACATCAGATTTGATAGTGGCTTTGGTTCCAATAACTCCGATTTTGCCTTTTGAAAAACTGGAGGCTACTTTATCCACGACAGGATCAATGACATTCACCACTAATGCTCGTTCTGCCACGTGTTTCCTTACCGTTTCGTATGCAATTGAACTGGCTGTATTGCAGGCTATGACAATTGCTTTGCAGGGAACCTTAAGCAGAAATTCCGCAATTCTTATTCCGTAATATTTGATAGCCTCGGGTGATTTGTCACCATAGGGCAAATGCGCAGTATCACCAAAATAAACAATAGACTCTCTGGGCAGAAGTTTTTGAATGGCATTCGCTACAGTAAGTCCGCCTATACCTGAATCAAAAATCCCGATCGGTAGATCCGACCGGGATGATGCACGCTTCTTCGGTAACATGAAGAACTATTTTTTTGGAGCCGGTGCTGGCGCAGGACCGGGTGCAGGAGTATCTGTAATACCAAGTTTCTTTTTAACTGCTGCCATCAAGTCGTCATTAGCTTCGTAGTAAAGTAAGGCGCCCTGGCTGCTATCGATCACCACGTTGTAACCTTTTTCTTTGGCAACTTCTGCAATTGCTTTTTTTGCTTTTTCAATCATAGGCTCAAGAAGTTCCGATTGTTTTTGTTGGAGAGATTCCTGTGCTGTAGATTGAAAGTTCTGTATACGCTCTTCCAGATTGGCAATTTCTTTTTGCTTATCAAGCTTTACGGGATCTGTCATGCTTGTTTCCTTGGCCTGATATTCTGAAACCTTATTTTCATATTCGGCTCTCATTGTTTTCATTTGCCCCTCTAGTTGCTTGGCAAAATCCTGAATATCTGTTTCTGCCTTTTTTCTTTCGGGCAGTAACAACAACAAATCGTTCAGGTTAACGTGACCTGCTTTTTGTGCAAATCCCGGAAGTGAACAAGAAATAGTGAGAAGAAAAAATAGCGCAATGAGCCTCATGAAAATTGGTTTTTAGGGGGTTATTTACTTCCCTTTTTGTATCCCAGGGAAAGAAGGATGTCGTCGCTTTTATCAAATTTTGGGTTGGTGTAGAGCAGTGTGGCTCCACTGGCTTTGTCAAAAATAACAGCGTATGTACCTTTCTCGGCAAGCTGTTTAATGGCATTGTAAACTTTATCCTGAACAGGCTTAATCAGTTCCTGACGCTTTTTGAAAAGCTCTCCGTCTACACCGAATCTGGACTTCTGAAGTTCCTTCACTTCTTTTTCCTTAACGATAATCTCGTTTTCTCTTTTTTTCTTCATTTCTTCAGTCAGAAGAATTTGCTCTGCCTGGAAGGCTTTGTACATCTTGTCAATTTCAGCATACTTTGCCTCAATTTCCTTTTGCCATTGAACGCTTAGGTTGTCTACCTGCTGCTGAGCAGATTTATAATCGGGTATGTTATTCAGGATGTAATCGGTATCTACATAAGCGTATTTTTGAGCCAATACACTAATGGGTGCAACCAAACTGATAACAAGGAAGGTAATTGCAAAAATGAACTTTTTCATTTCTCTTGATTTTTTCTGCCTGGGCGGGCGAATTTAACAAATTATTTGCTTAGAGATCTCCAATGTTGGCTCCAATGGTAAAATGAAACTGCCCCTTTCCCCTTCCATTGTTGGCCCGGCTATCCACAGCATCAAATCCCCATCCGTAATCAAGTCCGAGCAGACCAAACATGGGCAGAAAAATTCTGACCCCGAGTCCGGCTGACCTGGCGACCTGAAAAGGATTGAATTTGCGGATTTCCTCCCAAGCATTACCGGCTTCAGCAAATCCCAGGCCATAAATGGTGGCAGAGGGATTTAAAGAAAATGGATACCTGAGTTCGAGTGTATATTTACTTATTCCGACAGATCCTGTACCGAAACGGTTTCCTACTGATTGGTCGAGGTATCCCCTGAGCGCAATTATCTCACGACCGTCGAGTGCCCATCCGGTGAGCCCACTGCCTCCCAGGTAAAATCTTCCGAATGGTGAAGGTCCAATATTTTGGTTAAATGTTCCAACAAAACCGAAGCCAAGTCTGGTGTTTAGTACGAGATTTCCGATTAAAGGGGTAAACCAGGAAGTGGTAAATTTCCATTTGTGGTATTCCACCCAGCGCAGTGAAGTGGCCTCACTGGTGTAATAGTCTGTTGTATTGGTTCCCGGATCTCTGAATTTTGAATAAGGTGGAGTGATTTGGAGAGTTGCCGTTATCTGTGACCCGCTTCGTGGATAAATAAAACCTCCGTCAAGGCTGTTTCTGGAGAGCACGGTTCTTAATGAGAAATCGTTAGCCTTGCCATTCTGAAAAGTGAATTGCGCCCGGAAATTACTTAGCACAAAGTGCTGAAAACTCAGTTCCTGGTAAAGCTGAAATCGATCGTCGGGAACCTTTAGTCTGCGACCTAAACCCAAAGATGTTCCTGTTGTAAACAAGGTTTGTCTCGAGGGGTCAGTTCGGGGCGCTCCGGTCAGATTTTGTCTCGAATGAAAGACGGAAACACTGAGGCTGTTGGGTTTTTTCCCGCCAAGCCAGGGTTCCATGAAAGAGGCGTTGTAAGACTGAAAAAACGCTCCTGTTGATTGCGCCCGCAGGGTCAAGGATTGTCCGTCTCCAGAGGGCAAAGGTTTCCACGCCCCTTTTTTAAACACGTTTGAGGCAGAGAAATTATTGAAAGAAAGACCCAGGGTTCCGACGATTCTTCCCGCGCCCCAGCCTCCTGACAATTCTATTTGGTCTGAAGACTGCTCTTCTACTACATATTCTATATCAACGGTGCCGTCGGCCGGATTGGGTTTCGGATTCACAGCAAGTTTTTCGGGATTGAAATATCTCATCTGAGATAATTCCTGCTGCGTTCTGACTATATCTGACCGAGAAAACAATTGCCCTGGCTTAGTTCTTATTTCACGCATGATGACCCGATCGTTGGTTTTGGTATTTCCTGTTACATAAACCTTGTTAATCATTGCTTGCTTCCCTTCGTAAATTCTCATTTCAAGGTCAATGCTGTCGTTTTCTACCAATACCTCCACAGGTGTTATCTGAAAAAACAGATAACCGTCATCCATATGGAGACTTGTCACATCGCGCCCGTCAGCACTCATGTAGAGCCGAGAGTCGAGTAAAGATTGATTAAATATTTCGCCCTTGTTTATGCCAAGAATATTTCTGAGCTCTTTGTCTGTATGCTTGGTGTTTCCCACCCAGCTGATATTCCTGAAGTAGTAGCGGGGGCCTTCATTGATTTTGATCGACACTTCAAGATGTTTGTTTTCAACCCGGTAGATGGTATCTGATTCGATAGCCGCGTCCCGAAATCCTTTTTCATTGTATCTGGCGATAATTTTTTCTTTGTCGGCTTCGTAGTTTTCTTCTATGTATTTAGATGACTTGAAAATATTCCACCAATGTCTTTCTTTGGTTTCTTTCATAGCTCTTTTGAGTTTCGCGGAGGAGAGACTCTTGTTGCCGGAAAAAAGTATGTGCTCGATTTTTACCTTCTTGTTTTTCTTGATGTCAATCAGCAGAATTACACTGTTGGGATTTAAGGTATCTCTGCTTTGAGAAATCTCAATTGCGGCATCCAGAAATCCTTTCTCTATAAAGAATTCCTTAACGGTGTTTGCCGTTGAAACCAAGAGATTCTCTGTCACGATTACCCCGCGGTTAATTTTAATCTTTTCACGAATGTCGTCGGCCTCATTTTTTTTCACACCCTTGAAGCTGAATTTACTCAGTCGGGGTCTTTCCTCAACTTCTATGTTCAGGAAGATGGTTTTGCCCAGAATTTTAGATGCATATATCGAAACATCAGCAAATAATTCCAATTCCCAAAGGGCATGTATGGCATTGGTGATGTCTTCTCCGGGTACGGTGATTTTATCACCTACACTAAGTCCGCTGGATAGTACCAAAACATTTTTGTCAAGATGTTCTGTGCCTAAAACCGTTATTCCGCCAATTTCATACTCACTTTGTGAAGAGTAGTCAATACTCTTGGGATTTTCGGTGGTTTGTGCCCGACTTGAATGTAGTCCAGCAAACAAAAAAAGTAATATGATAATCAGCCTCATTATGAAATTTGCTCACTTGTTAATCCGAATCTGCGTTCACGATTCTGATAGTCAACGATGGCGTTGAAAAACTCCTGTCGGTCAAAATCAGGCCACAAGACTTCTGTGAAATAAAATTCAGCATATGCCAACTGCCACAGTAAAAAATTACTTATTCTTCTTTCCCCCGAAGTTCTTATCAGAAGCTCAGGATCGGGAATTCCTGCCGTTGAGAGATGCGCGGCGAACACTTCTTCTGTGATATCATTTAAATCAAGCTCTGCTGCCTGGTGAGAATGGCTGATATTTTTCACCGCCCTGAGGATTTCCCATTTTGCGCTGTAGCTGAGAGCAAGAATCAATGAAAGCCTTCTGTTGTGTGCAGTCATTTCTATAGTTTCCTGTAATTCTTTCCGGCAGTTCAAGGGGAGTGTTTCAAGGTCGCCGATGGCTAGCAAACGTATTTGATTTTTATTAAGTGTTTCGGTTTCGGCCCGAATGGTGCTTACCAGAAGCTCCATGAGGGCATTCACCTCTTCCTGCGGTCTGTTCCAGTTTTCGGTGCTGAATGCGTAAAGTGTTAGGTATGGTACACCGAGTTCAGCAGCGGCCTCAACGGTTTCTTTTACAGCTTTAACTCCGTTTTGATGACCAAAGACTCTTTTTTCACCTCTTTGTTTTGCCCAGCGTCCGTTACCATCCATAATCACAGCGATGTGGCCGGGTAATTTTTGCAGGTCTATTCTCTCGTCAATTGCCATATTATTTTTAATAGGTGCTCGGACAACGAGCTTTTTTGTTTTCGATTTTTCGTGTGAGCGTCACACCAAAAAATGAAAACCAGTCACGTGTTTCGGGATTCCCTCTGAAGCGGTCATCGGAAAAATCGGGGGTTGATGGTGCAGCCCGCTCAGATGGGTCTGATAGCGCAACAGCATCCTCTCCACGCTCGAAAAGCAGATTGCCTTTATCTGGATAAGTCGAACTCACGTCGTCAAGGTAATCATAAAAAGTTCTTCTGAATCCCCATTCAAAGCCGATCCCCCATTTCTGGTTAATTCCTGCTTTTACGCCAAAACCAAAAGGAACGGACATTTGTATGATGGAGTATTCCTTTCTTCCATAGCTGGAGGTTCCCTGACCTTCGGTGTCGTATTTCTTCAGATAAACCCAGTTGCCCTGAAATTCTGCCTGCGGATTCGCATAGAACAGACCGAGGCCGAAAAACATATAGGGAGAGAAGGGGAAAATATAACCTTCCTGAATTTTACCGATCTCGTAGGGAAGAAAGTTAAACACTACCTGGGTGCTCAATTCTATGAGGTCGGATCTGAAATGTAAATTTCTGTTGCGATAGGCACTTTTGGGTGAGAACTTGTCGTTTGCGTAAACCCGGCCTGCAGAAAGTGTGCTTCTCCAGCACCATCTTTCATGAGG
>JBEGML010000374.1:0-5635 GCA_041183145.1 Bacteroidota bacterium
GATAGTTCCTGCCGATAAGGTGTAGGTTACATTGAAAACTCCTGTTCCTGCAGCCACAGGATCGAAAATTCCCTGCGGACTGAGGGCAGTTGCTCCGCTCCAAACACCACCCAAGGGCGAAACCTGCAGATTCACCGCAGCCTGACCCGGACAGAAAAGACTATCTAAGGAAGCAAAAGAAATTGGTAAAGGTGTAGTGGAATAATTGATGTTGAGCGTCTGGGTAGACGACAGGCCATTGAGATTATCTGTAACAGTTACCGTAACAGATGAAGAAGCACCGGGAACAAACAAAGGGTCCAGACTCGTTTGATTTAAAACCTGCGAAGAGGGATTATAAGCAAAGGTGTATCTGGATGGGTCAATATCGCCTCCACCGAAAGTGAAAATTATATTAGGCAGGTCATTAAGATTCTGCGGAAACTGAGGAAGGTTGCCACAAAGCGGGGTAACGTCATTTCTGTCATAAACAACAGCATCATAAGATTTTGTTGTGTAGGGAGATGAGCAATTGTATGTGTAAGAAGGATCAGAAAGATTATCAAAACAAATTTCCACATAAAGGTTGGAAATACCATCCCAGTGAAAAGGCACATCCAGAACATGGGTGTTTACCCCGATGTTAACTAAAACATTTTTAGGAGAAAATACTTCTGTCCAGCCTGTAGAGTCATTGAAATTTGACGGCGCTACAGAGTCTGGTGTGCACTTCATTGCCAAACGATAATTCCTGTAGGTTTGGGTGCTGCCATTAAGTGCAGTTACTTGAAAACCGACGGATAAAATTTTCCCTCCCTGAAATCCTGCCGCCAATAAATCTGAAGCTCGGTAGAGCAGTCGGTGCCGCGCATTTTTATACCAGTTGCCATACGGCGCAGGATATACTGTTCCCGAGTTGGTTGTTGTGCCCGAGCCAATGGTTACCGTACGCACACTGTCATTAATAATGCTTGTTGCAGGACCGCAGTTCTGGGGAATAACATCTGAAAGTCGAACATGCAGCAAGGCCGTGTCTCCTGTACAAACCGGTTCATGACTCAAAAGAAGCTCCGGCGCCTGATTTTGTGCGCTCAACTGAAGGCTGTAAAAAACCAAAAGCAAAAGCGTGTGGGAAAGTAAATTTTTTCTCATGGTAGTTTTTTTCAAAAGTAAAAAATCTGCATAAACCGGCAGTTACAATTTTCTAAATCCTGTTTGCCTATTTTTTAAGCATGGCAGATTTTAGAGACTCCTGGGCAGGATCGTTACATAGCCAAATTCCGAACAACCCTTTTTTGAAATCAAGCCCGGAAATGCTTGTAGTAAGTTTATTGTTTTTCATGATTAGGCATCCTTTGCCTGGCTCATAAATAAGGTCATATACATCGCCCTTTTTAATTTCTTCTTTAAACACATCCTTAAATTGGTTGATGCGTGTCTGAAGAGAAGAGAGGGTACTTCCTGCAGATTTTTTAAATCCTTCATCAACGGCTGCAGTCATTTTCTCACTGGTAATAAGCCCGGATACAATATGTATGCGTATGGCCATTGGCTCATCTGCAGCAATAATTTTGGCCGCATCAGATGATGGCGCCTTGAGATAAAGACCTGCCACATAAAGATCAAGAAAATATTTTTCCCTGACTCCACCGCCGTTCAACAAAATATTTTGCCCCGCAACTTTCAGCTGATTTGGCATGCTCACTCCCTCAATCATGGTTTGTGAGAAACCCCGGAATGGCATAATGAAAAGAAACAGAAGTAGGTAATTGCGCATAGCTAGCTTTTGAGCAAATATAATCACAATAACCTTGTACTTATTACAATCTTAATTAATGCACTACACCCTTCTAAATTATATTCTTAGTTCCTGTTGAAGTTCAACTGTTGAAACAATAACAACATAAACTGATTTCTTCTACTTGAAGAAAGAATCTGCGACATATATCCAAACTCAAATCTAAGGCCTTTTATGGGAACCCAGCCAACTCCGGCGTAAATCCTGTTCCGGTCAAATACCGATGTCTTTCTGCTTTGAATAAATAATTCATTATAGACCGATAAATAAAGAGCCTGCTTGTCGAAACTTTTTTGATTGATCAGACAATTAACAGAAAAAAAATATCGCAAGCGGTTGCTGTATGAAGACTGATTAAATCTCTGCTCAAGTCGGAACCGATGAAAAAAAATGCACCGCCCCTGCTGATGCTTGAAAAAGACCTGTTGAAATGGCCTGTATTCTCTGCTGATGTATCGGGTTCCGTCAGCTGCATAGGGCTCTCCATAAACGAAGCAAAAGCCTGAGAGTACATGCCCTTTTCCGGAAAGAAGATCCACTCCCAATCCTGTTCGCAGAAGTACCTGCTCAATATCAGAGGGGAAATGAAATGAGCGATACTGTAATTCTGTGTGTAAAAAAACATTTTTTTTTACATAATGACTACCGAACCATGCAAGCCAAGCGCCCGGTGAATGAACACCGAATACATTGTTGCAAAAAATGAGGAGTGCAAATGTTAAAGCGCGCAAGTTGTATCTAAAGGACGGCAAATTTATGTGGTTTTAACACACTGCCTCACAAAGTATTGATCGGTTTTACTTTGAGAAAATTTTAGAAATTTACCTGTGCCTGAATTCTGAGCAATGAACCTTTTTGAAGGTTATCCTGCAAAAGAAAATCTTCGTATCGCCTTTCCGACCAGGTATATTGAACAACAAGTTCGAAATTTCTCACCGGCTGCCACTCTATCCCAAGCTCCAATTCCTTTACCTCATAACTTCTGGCATCACGTTCGTGTTTCTTTCCACCATCGTACCACTGAAGTCTGGTAAAAGGATAAAACAACTGATTGCGATAATCTAATTTATAAAACAAAGTCATAAAACCGCCTCGAAGAGCACTCGTCTCAATAGAGTCTGTTGATTTGTTAAATTCGGGCCCTCTGCCGCTATTAAACTCTGCAAGAATTCCAAAGGGTTTCGGATACACCGCAAGGCTTGCCGCTATCCTTTCATCTAAATAGGTGTAGTCTTCTTTCACACCAACACCTGAAGAGAGATTTGATTTGCTGATTGTATAATCTCCTTTAAATGCCTGAATGGCCGGCTCTATTATTTGATTCCCAAATTGAAACGGATAACATGCACGGGCTACGATATGAGGTTTGTCATTGAGCTCCGGCGAATTGGCATTTTGTCCATTATAGAGCCCAAAACCCAATACACCATAATCACCACTCCCCTTCAATCCTGTACTGACAAGTTCAGCAAACAATTTGCGGATTGAAGCCGGGGCGTAATAAAAAAACAAACCTATATCACGCTCGTTTGATAAAGGACTATTAAGAGCATCAGACCTGTCTAGCGGAAGTCGATTCTGACTCGACTGCATGTTTTCAAAGCCGAAAGGCACTTTGCTCTGTCCTATCCTTACCCGAAATTCATTTTTTTCATCAAAACCCACATCAAAATAAGCGTCTCTGATCTGACCAAAGTGAAGACGATCTGAAGATGGACTTACTGCAAAATCAGGCTGTACATATAAGTAAACACGAGGATGAATTTGACCGAAGAATATTATACGCATCCTGCGCATAAAAAACCCGCCATTTTTACCCCACGATCGGTCACACTGCTCGCAGCCAAGATCTGGATTGGTTTCCAACAATCTGTTGTATCTGATCTGGGTATAGCCACGGATAGAAAGTGTTTCATACCATTTCTTCGGAACCGCTTTGTTAAGGCTGTCGACACCTGCCATTGTGGGTCTGGCGTCTATCAAAAACAAAAACAGAAGAATATAAAAAAGCCGGGATGGATGCTTCGAATGCATACAAACGTTGTTTTGCAGCACAAAGAATTAACATTAATGTAACATAAAAAAATAGTATTTTTTGAGATAAATAATTACATTCGGAATTTTAGATTTAAAACAAAAAAATCAGCGACAGAAGCCGAGGTTTCAGCGATGATGAGACGAATCGAATGTGATGCTTGCCTCATTTTACAGGCACATATTTTAGTGTGTGGGCTTTTCCTTAATTTCGGGCATGATTCCAAAAGAAACCATCGGCCGCATCCTCGACGCAGCTGATGTGGAAGATGTAATAGGCAGCTATGTGTCGCTCAAAAAGAAAGGTGGGTACTTCCTGGGGCTTTGTCCTTTCCATGGAGAAAAAACACCCTCTTTCACCGTAACTCCCGCTCGCGGTATCTATAAATGCTTCGGCTGCGGAAAAGCAGGCAATCCGGTAAATTTCATCATGGAAATGGAGAAATTAAGCTATCCGGAAGCACTGCGTTTTCTGGCCAAAAAATACGGCATAGATATCAAAGAAGAAACTCCTGATGCTTCTCAGGTGGCTGAGGAGAAAACAAGGGAAGGAATGATGTTGCTGAACACCTGGGCACAAAAAGTATTCTCTGAACAACTTCTGCAACACCCTGATGGCAAAGCCATCGGACTAAGCTATTTCAGGGAAAGAGGCTTCACCATGCCCACCATCGAAAAATTTCAGCTTGGATATTCTCTTGAAACCCGTGATGCTCTTGCCAAACGTGCAAAAAACGATGAACAATCAGATGGCCTGCTGATAAAAACAGGGCTTTGTATTGAGGGCGAACGGGGCATGTTCGACAGATTTGCAGGCAGGGTCATGTTCCCCATCCATGGCCTTTCAGGAAGAGTTATAGGTTTCGGCGGAAGAATTCTCGGAAACGATAAAAAAACTGCCAAATACCTCAATAGCCCGGAATCTGAAGTTTACCACAAAGGGCAAGTACTTTATGGCATCTACCAATCGAGAAAAGCAATCTCTGCTAAAGATGAGTGCCTTTTGGTGGAAGGTTATACTGATGTGATCTCCCTTCATCAATGCGGTATAGAAAACGTAGTGGCCTCTTCGGGCACCTCGCTTACCACCGAACAAATCAAACTTATCAGACGATTTACCCGGAATATTACTATACTTTATGATGGTGATGCGGCAGGGATAAAAGCATCTTTCAGAGGCATTGATCTGGTGTTGCAAGAGGGCATGAATGTGAAGATTTTACTCTTCCCTGACGGCGAGGATCCTGATTCCTTCGCACGAAAAAATCCTGCCGAAACGGTAGAAAAATTTATTCAGAAAAATACCACAGACTTCATCAGCTTCAAAACAAGGCTACTCCTTGAAGATACCAAAAATGACCCCGTAAAAAAAGCTGAAATTATTCGTAGCATCGTAGAGAGTATTGCCCTTATACCTGACAATATCACGCGCGCACTTTACACCCGCGAGTGCAGCCGGATGATGCAGATGGATGAAGGCATGCTCATTGGTGAGGTAAATAAACTTCTTAGAAAGAAAAAAGAAGGCAAAGATTCTCCAATACAGCAGGATTTATTGCCGGAGGAAACTGACGCTGCGCCGGTTAATCAGGAAAACGACCTGAAGAGTTTTTGGGAAGATGGAATTGAAGTTCAGGAATGGGAATTACTCAGACTTATGCTGAACTACGGTGAAGAAGTTATGCATATTTCTCTGCAAGATGAACAAGGCAATGAAACCACCTGGGATACTGTTGCAGCCAATTATATCCATAACATGATAAGCCTTTCCGGTATTGAATTCAAACGTACTGAACATGATTTGATTTATCGTGAGTATTGCAG
>JBEGML010000375.1:0-3623 GCA_041183145.1 Bacteroidota bacterium
GTGTAAAACGCGGACAACCCTTTCAGTTTAAACTTGGAAAAGGGCAGGTGATAAAAGGATGGGATGAGGGCATTGCGATGCTGCACAAAGGAGAAAAAGCCACATTGGTGGTTCCTGCTCAGCTCGGTTATGGGAGCAGGTCTACAGGCAAAATACCTGAAAACAGCACCTTGATTTTTGATGTAGAGCTTATTGACTTTGAAGCCGGATTCAAGCCTGTTCCGTATGATGTGAAAGGTAAAGATACCGTCAAAACACCAAGCGGACTTAAGATTATCATGGTTCAGGAAAATCCAAGCGGGGCCTTCCCTCCTGCCATGAGCACCGTATCAGTCAACTACACCGGGTATCTTACGGACGGCAGCTTCTTCGACAGTTCCGTAGAACGCGGACAGCCCATACAATTTCCATTAGGAAAAAGTGCAGTGATAAAAGGCTGGGACGAAGGCATTGCTATGTTGCGTAAAGGAGAAAAAGCCCGACTGGTGATTCCCTATCAACTCGCTTATGGTGAAAAAGGTTATCCACCCATCATACCGCCAAATGCCACGCTGATCTTCGATGTAGAACTGGTAGATTTCAAAGAAGAAATTAAACCCGTTGCCTTTAACGTAGCAGGAAAAGACACTGTAAAAACCGCCAGTGGACTCAAGCTTATCAAGGTCAACAGCAACCCGACAGGAGCAAAGCCGGAACAGGGAAAAAATGTTTCGGTTCATTACACAGGCTATCTCACAGATGGAACTATTTTTGACAGCAGTGTAAAGCGCGGAACACCCTTCAGCTTTGCCTTAGGAACAGGTGCAGTAATTAAAGGTTGGGACGAGGGAATCGCCATGCTCAGACAAGGAGAAAAGGCAAGACTTATTATTCCCTATCAGCTGGCTTACGGAGAAAACGGCAGGCAGCCTACCATACCACCAAAAGCAACCTTAATCTTTGATGTGGAAGTGATGCAGGCCATAGCACCCTGAACTTTAATCTGAAAAACAAAAAAGAGGCAGAATATCTGCCTCTTTTTTTTATCACTATTTGTCTATCAGAGCCCTTAGCAGGCCATGCGACATTATTTTAAAATGTTCGGGCAGTAAAGACAATTGAGAAGATCAATTACTGGTATGAAAGATCTGATGTTAGTTGCAATCATAAAAAAAGACTAGGCAAAATCGAGGTTATCGAGCTTATCATGTAACAATTCTGCTTTGATTTCATCTTCAAGAAGTGAATAGTGAGCAGGTTCAATTTTACGCACCGGATCAGTCTGATGGATAAGGTAAATCAAGTCACAGGACTCGCTGAGTGTAGAAAAAATGTGAGAAGAAACTATGATGGTTTTTCCCAACTGCCTGAGCTTCTGAATAATTCCGGCAAGCAGGAAATTGCTTTGTATATCTAAACCATTGAAGGGCTCATCGAGAATAAAACAATCATTCCCTTGCATAAGCGTGCCTGTGATGGCAAGCTTTTTTTTCATGCCGGTAGAATAAGTAGAAATATAATCTTTCAGAGGCAAATCAAAAACATTATTGAGAGCCGGATCTTTCACTTTTCTGTTGCGCGCTGCGCACATGAGATGAATATATTCTTCTCCTGTCATCAGCGGAAAAAAATATGGCTCTGTCATCAGAAAACCCAGATGGTTCTTCAAGGGTTTAATCTGAGATTCTATAAGACCTTCATAATATTCAAGGCCGGCAATACAACGGAACAAAGTTGTTTTTCCCGCTCCGTTTTTACCCATGACACCATACACATTGCCTTTTTCAAATTCCATATTCAGATTCTGAAAAACAAGATGACTGCCATAGCTTTTAGATAGATTTCGGATGTTAATCATGGAGCAAGGGTTTAAGATTTCGTAAAGATTTGAAGAGGAAGAAAGGAATCACCGCGAGAAAGGCGGGGGGAAAATATAAACATAAGCCGAGGATGAGCATCTCAGGTAATCCTGCCTCAGAGGGGAAAGAAGCATATTTAACTAAAATAATTGCGCTAATAAAAATTAAGGCGAAGAAATAAAAACTAAGCAGATGTTCAATTTTTGCAGGAAATAAAATTAAGAGAGCCAAGGCGGGCAAGAACAAGGTGAAAAATGAACAAAGCAGGGCCGTTCGTATTTTCCTCCTGATAAAAGAGAAGGGATTTTCAGCATAAATCCAAACAAAAAACTCCTCTTCCGGCTTCTGAAAATATCCGAGCAAAATCAGGCTTGTTAAACCTATACACAGGAGACCAAGGTTAAAGTTGTCAGAAAAAAAAGAGATCGGAACAAGCAGAAAAAAAAGTGGAAAAAGAAAAAATGTTCTTCTGAAACCGCTGATAAATTCAAATGCATAAGCAGGAAAGGGTGCCGGAATAACAAATCGGTAATTGGTTTTTATCCTTAGTAAAGAAAGAGCAGCGGACATGGTGAGCAGCAGAAGGGATTCAGCAAAAGCGGAATGAAAAACCAGAACCAATAGAAAAGGAATAGAGAGGATTAAATTTTCTATTAGTCTTAATTTGCGTAATCGCAGCCGATCAAGGAGCAACAGTAAAAACTCGTCACGGGATGCTGCGGAGAAGGCTGACACAGAAGAAACACCCATAAAGGCTATAAGATAACCCGCCCAATCTGACTTATAGAATAGCCTATCAGAAAGTCCGAAAAAGCAGAGTGCAATCAATACCATTGAAGGATAGGGAGGCAGTCCGAAATTCCTTATTCTGCGGGCTAACCTGAGGAAGGTGAGACGGAGATGAAGAAATAAAAAGCCGCGAAGGGCATCGGATTGAGTCTTTTCCAAACTGTATTTCTATACTGACAAAGTTAGAACAGGAAAGGAAACAGACCAGAAAAGCAAGCGGAAAGAAACTTACAGAGGGAGGCTTGAGGAGAAGGGAGCGGAAATTGGTAAAAAAAGACTGCAAAATTTATTCAGCCACAGCCGAATGACTATGAGTAATGAAATGTATTTTAATAAGATAAAGTCAGCAAAAATGAATAATTTAAGCACGTGAAAAAAATCATCGGTCAGGGCAAGAAGACAGTCTTTGTGGTGTCACAATCATTCCGCAAGTTTTCACATTCTCAACAGTTTTCGGGCATATTGCTGATTGTATGCACCCTAGGTTCTTTGTGCCTTGCAAACAGCAGATTTGCTTTAACCTGGACAGAAATACGGCATTTGCATCTTGGCCATGCAAGTGCTGAATTTATTGTGAATGACGTATTGATGGCATTTTTCTTTTTGCTGGCCGGACTTGAAATCAAACGCGAATTTCTTGCCGGAGAGCTGGCCGGATTATCACGTGCTGCATTACCTGTTTCTGCAGCACTTGGGGGCATGATAGTACCGGCACTTATATTTTCACTTGTTACCCATAACACGATACACAGCAATAGCTGGGGAATTCCCATGGCTACCGACATCGCATTTTCTCTGGGTATCTTGTCGCTGCTCGGCAACAGAATACCGGCCGCGCTGAAAGTTTTTCTTGTAGCCCTTGCAGTTGCTGACGACCTTGGAGCCATAGTGGTAATCGGACTGTTTTACACCAGCGGTTTTGACGCGCTTTGGTTTTTTACAGGTATGTTATCCATACTCGGAATGTATGTACTGAATCATAAAAAGATTGAACAT
>JBEGML010000376.1:0-7714 GCA_041183145.1 Bacteroidota bacterium
GTCGTTTGCAGAAAAGGTTTAATGGTTGACCGGCACTACACTAAAAAATCCTGCCGTTTTCGAAGATGGATTTAGCTTCATTCATAAACTGAAAAAATTCATGTTCAATGGCTCTCTCTTCAGATTCAATTATGGATACGGCCTCGTGCAGTGCTGCCTTGTGCCCGATTCTTGCACTCATCATGTTGAGTATGATACCCATGCCCTCCAGGGTTTCATACTTACACAACCAGTTGTGGGTTTTCATGTGAAGGAAAATTCTACGGGCGTGTTCACTCATCAGGTGCTGATGTTGATTCATTGTTTGGTAGACATTCTCGGCGAAATCGCTGAGTAGGTCGGTATGGTACTGATTCCATCGACTGGCGAGAAAATAGTCATAGCACATATCAGTCAGCACTCCGGAATATTTACCCAGAAGGGGTTTGAAACGATTGGCGGTTAATCTGGCGATGGGGTGATGGTCGATGAAATGATCAATGGCTCTGTGCATCCGTATGCCGCTTGCAATTTCAGGCGAATGTTCTTGCCATTTATTTCCTTTTATGGTATCAGCGATAAAGTTGCCCACCATCAGAGTTTCTGAGTGCCTTGACAAATAAAGGTGGGCAAGGAAGTTCATTGAGAGACAACGTAGAACTCGGTTCTTCGGTTTTTTGCTTTTCCTTCTTCTGTACTGTTTGACGCAATGGGTTTGGTATCGCCATAGCCTTTAAATGATAAGCGATTTTTGGGTATGCCTTTGCTCATCAGGTAATCCATGATGGTGAAGGCACGGTCGCTACTTAAGGCCAGGTTTGCGGTCGAATTTCCGGTGTTATCGGTATGCCCGCGAATTTCAATTTTAAGATCCGGATTTTCATTCATGTAATCGGCGAAGGCATCGAGAACTGGTTTACTTTCCGGCGTAATTTCGGCTGAGCTTGTTTTATATTTTATTTCGGGCAGATCGTAGGATTTCCCGCTTTTGGCAGTTTGTATGGTGGCGTTTACTTCCTGCACTTTGCCTGTATGGGTATCGTCATTCTTTAGTATTCGTGTATTGAAGGCGTAGCCTGGTCTTTTAATGGTCATGAGTGCATCTTCATGTTCTTTGACCGCAACAACAGCAGCGTATTTTCCTGTGACTGAATCCACATCTACTTTTGTAGTTTTACGTGCCTGCATGGTTTGAATTTCTATGGAACTTCCGGCAACAAGTCCGCCCTCAGCATCTTCAAGTTTTCCTTTCACAAAAATGACCTTTTGTGGCCTTGCTTCTTTATACAGATCAAAGGAAAAAATATCGTAACCGCCTTTGCCTTTTTGTTTGAGCTGGTTTGTGGAGAAATATCCTATTTTGCCATCTGTGCTCACGAAGAAACCCACTTCATCATTCTCTGTGTTGATCGGATAGCCCAGGTTTTGCGGACTTTGCCATTTGCCATTATCCTCCATTCGTGAGTAATAAACATCGTACCCTCCAAGACAAGGATGTCCGTCGGAGGCAAAGTATAAGGTCTGGCTGTCACTGTGAATAAAGGGAGACTTTTCATTTTTATCTGTGTTGATGGGTACGCCGAGATTGCTTGCGGGCCCCCATGTTCCGTCTGCTTGCTTTTCTGTTTTGTAAATATCCATTCCCTTGGAGTCGTTTCTTGCGCCTGCAAAGAATAAAGTTTTACCGTCTGCAGAAAGGCTTGGCTGTGCCTCCCATCCGTCTTTGGTATTCACTTTATCTCCCAGATTTTCAAAAGCGGTCCAATGATCTCTGTTCCATTTTGAGGTGTAGATATCACAGTTCATAACGGTGCCTTTGTTAGGTATTTTTTCGGGCTTGCAAATGGTGATGTACAACTGTTCGTTATCGAGGCTGAAGGTTATGCCTCCGAAACCTTCCCCTGTATTAAAAGGACGATCCATGGCGGCTGCCCCGGTATAAATATCCTCTTTACGGCGAGCCATGGTAAGTTCTTCAACCTGTGTAGGAAACAACACGTCTTTCCCCTGTTTCATGTATCTTCTGGTGTAGAAAATCATTTCGTTATCGGGCGATAGCATTGGCAGAAATTCATCTTCGAATGTGCAGATGTTGTTTACCGGACGTGGATCAAAAGAAACTTTGTTTTTGTATATCTGATCAAGAAACTTGGCCTGCTTTTTTATCTCCTCAGCTTTTTTGTAATCGTCTTCTTTTAGTTTGTCTCCGGGATTCAGCAGAAACTTCTCCATTGCACTGCCGGCCTCACCGTATTCACCGGCACCCCAGGCTATGAGACCCAAATAATACCATGCTTGTGGGTAGGCTTCAGGACACTGCTGCACTACTCCTTTAAGATATTTTTCTGCAGGCTTGAAAGAAGTGCCGTTGCCTTTTGCAAGGGTGATCTGCAACTGTGCCATTTCAAGTTGCGCGGCCGCACATTCCGGCTCTTCTTCAAGGGCCTTCCTGGCATATTCCATTCGCTCTTTGAATTCATATTTTTTTTTATCTCTTACTTTTTCGAGGTAAGAGTTCACCTTTTTGTCGGAGCAAGTGCCGCAACCCTTATCCTCTTCCTGTGCCTGAGTTACGGCAGATGCAAGAGTAAATAGAAAAAAGAACAATGGAACTATTCTCATTTTCCCCATAGTTTTTTAAGTTTCTTTTCAGCCTCTTCCTTAGCTTTTTTTTCTGCTTCCTGTTTTTTCTTATCGGCTTCAGCCTTCAGCCTCTCGGCTTCGGCCTTTGCTTTTGCTTCAGCCTCCTGTCTTTTCTTTTCAGCCTCAGCTTTAATTTTATCTGCCTCTGCTTTGGTTTTTGATTCAAGCTCCTGTTTTTTCTTATCTGCTTCAGCTTTCAATTTATCCGCTTCTTCGCGTGCTTTCGCTTCGAGTTCTGCTTTTTTCTGATTGGCAAGGTCGAGTGCCTGTTGCTTGAGATCATCGGCCATATTTCCTGCTGCCTCTTTAAGGCCAAGATCGAGTTTGGGTGAGCCGGTGCTTCCTGTCACTTTTCCTGAGAGCTTTATCCTCTCGCTGAGGCTGAAATTGGCTCCCTTGCTGTTGGCGGCACTCACCAAACTGTTCAATGCATTATTCGCCGCACCGCCGAAGCGTGCTCTGGGAATATCCATTTTAATGTTGTAATCCAGACTTTGATTGAATCCGCTGCTTCCTCCGAGATTCATAGTCATATCTCCAAACATGATGTCAAAGGGTT
Organism: Bacteroidota bacterium; assembly: GCA_041183145.1. Taxonomy (GTDB): domain Bacteria; phylum Bacteroidota; class Bacteroidia; order UBA4408; family UBA4408; genus JBEGML01. The sequence goes on from JBEGML010000376.1 coordinate 3,182, forward strand.
CTATATTCACTCTTCCATTTTTGAACTTGAAAGAGATGTTTACATCCTTGAGGGGAAAAGCCTTGAATTGATCGAGCTTCAGTTTCTCTGCAACCTGTACAAACATCGGATAATTGCTTATGATGACACCTGATGTTTGCAGACGACCATCGCCACTCAGGGTGTTGAATACCGGTTCCATTTTCTTATCCAGCATTCCGCCAATGCTCAACCCGGTGCTGAATTTTCCGCGGGCATATTTTGCAGCCCCCGATAATTTCTGAACAGTGACAAAGCTCTTGTAGGTTTCGGGAATGTCAAAATCTTTGATCTGCATTCTGAAATCGAATTGAGGGACTTCAGGATTGGCTGTGCTGTAGGTTCCGTTAATATTCATGCTGCCTCCCATTAATTGCATATCGAGGTCGTTGAGACTGATACTTCCCTTGCCCAGCTTCACAACACCTCTAACCTGACTAATTCTGAGGTTGTCATAGATAAGTTCTCTGATGTTTGCATCTGCTTCAAAACCAATGTTAGCCGGAACTTGAATGATTCCTGTTACTCCCGTATCCTGCCCGGTAACGGGGGGTTCCTCCTCAGGCCCCATAAGCTCATTCAGGTTTAACCTGTTGGAATTTAAACTCACCTTGCCTTCAAGCGCTTCATCTTTTAGAAACCATGCAAGATAGTTGCTTAGCTTGCCTTTTAAACTCAGGTCACTTTCTCCAATTTTACTCTCAAAATTCCTGAGCTCAAGAGCCGCAGGTGAAAAATCCATGGAGGCACTTTTTATGCTTACGGGATAAGCAATACTGCTGCTCCTGTATTTCATGTTTTCAATTGACGCATTTCCTCTTGCATCAAAATTCTGATACTGCTCTTTTTCTATGGCACTAAGGGCGCCTTTCATGCTGATATCTGCAGTAATTAAGCCGTTCAGCTCATCTGATTTTTCCATCGGTATGGCCTCTCTGATGCTGCCAAGGTCGATGCGGGTCTTGATGTTTCCATCAATGTTTGGATCGCTCTCAGGCTTGCGGATAATCATTTTCATACTGAAAGGATTTCCGGCAATTTCAAGATTGAATTTCCTGATGTCGGTGACAAGGTTGTCGGGTTTGCCATCCGGACAATTAAGATTCACGTCGATATTAATCTTCTCTACACTTTTTGGTAAGGAAGGATACTGGAATCGGGCATCACTCACGCTGAGCTGTAAGCCGAATTGAGGCATTGTTTTTTCACTGTATTTACCTTTAGCGTATCCGGTGAAAGATAAATTTCCTGCAGTCTTCACATCTTTAAATTCTGCTGTGTAAATACCCGGAACAATAGAGAGGAAATCTTTAAACGAGGCCTTTTTACCGATAAATTTCAGGTCCATCTCAATGTCCTCTTTAGGCATGGCCACCCACCCGTCTAACCCGAATTCAAGTGCATTGATTTTAAATACATTTTCTTTAAAACTGTACTTGCTGTTCATCATATCCATTCCCAGTGTTACCCTTAGCTCCGTTGCGGCATTTTTCAGGTAATGTATTCCCCCGTACCAATAATCAAGTGTCTGCATCGTGGTAAGGGTTTCGAGATTAAAAATATCCTGCGTGAAGTCTCCGCTAAGTTCATGGTTTAGTCCTGCCAGTATGGCTTTCATGCTGCCTTGCCTGTCGTCATAAACTACATAGCCTTCTTCTATGCCAAATTTTTTAAGTGCGAGATGAAATTTTGAAGGTTCGCCCTGCGGAGCCGCTTCTGTTGAGTCGGCTTTGGTGATATCCCAGTTTGCTTTTCCGTTTTTTAGTACGATGGTTTTAATTCTCGGTTTTACCAACAGGATAGATTTAATATCCATACGCCCGCCCCTTATCACACTCATAATATCCAGTGTAAGGCTCATTTTTGGTAGCGACAATAAAGTGTCTCCGGCAAAAAAATCTTTCCCGACCACGCTAAGGTTTTCAATGCTTAAACTTAGGTTAGGGAAGGAGCGCAGAACGCTGAGGTCCATTGCTCCGAAATCAACTTTAGCATTCAGGTTTTTGTTGATTTCATCTTTGGCAATAGAGATAATTTTATCTTTGAAAATGAAGGGCGCTGCAATAATCAGCACGAGTAATAAAGCCAGTATAGCGGCAAAAATTTTAATAAACTTCTTCATAGTTTGAAAAACGATTTAATGATTGATTTGTTGGCGGAACCAAAGTCTTGATCCCTGTATAAGAACGAGGTCAGCAAGCACAAGGGCGCACATGGCTTCAACAACAGGAACTGCGCGCGGAACAACACATGGGTCGTGTCTGCCAACGGCCTTAAGTATAAGCTCTTGCCCTTGTTTATTTACAGTGTTCTGAGCCACTGATATGGTTGAAGGAGGTTTGAAGGCCACATCGAATCTTATTTCATTACCGTTACTTATGCCTCCCTGAATACCTCCTGCATGATTGCTTTGCGTTTGAATATTTCCGTCTTTGATTTTGTAGGCATCATTATGCGCCGATCCTTTCATGTTGGCAGCACGGAATCCGCTTCCGAATTCAATGCCTTTGCATGCATTAATGCTGAGCATTGCAGCACCGATGCGGGCATTGAGCTTTTCATATACCGGTTCTCCAACTCCGGCATGTAATCCCCGTACCATACAATGCACCACCCCGCCACAACTGTCTCCGGATGCTTTAAGACCTGTGATGAGGTTCTCCATTCTTGATGCGTATTCAGCTACCGGACATCTCACAACAAAAGCGTCTGTGTCGGTTTGGGTATATACTGAATATGCCAGAGAATCGGGCAGGCGTATTTCACCCGCCTGAATCACCCAAGCCACTATCTCGATACCCAATTTGCTGAGCATTGCAGCGGCAATGGCACCGGCAGCTACTCTTACCGCTGTTTCCCGAGCTGAACTTCTTCCTCCACCGCGGTGGTCTCTGATGCCATATTTTTGTTCATATACAAGATCTGCGTGTGACGGGCGGTATACCTCTGCAAGTTCCTTGTAATCTTCACTCCGCTGATCTTTGTTTCTTATCAGAAAGGCTATGGGTGTCCCTGTGCTTTTACCTTCAAAAACGCCTGATAAAATTTCTACTTTATCAACTTCGTTTCTTGATGTGCTTACGCTGCTTTGTCCCGGTCGACGTCGATCAAGAGCCTGCTGAAGGTCGGCCTCGCACAGAGAAATTCCGGGCGGGCAGCCATCAACAACACCACCAACAGCAGGTCCGTGACTTTCACCGAAACTGCTTAGCCTGAAGAGAATTCCTGTATTACTGCCCGACATACCAACAAAGGTAAGATATCATTCACGAATTTCGTGCCTTATAATATTCCACCAAATTAAGCCTGCTTTTTATACCTTCGTAACTCGATTTTTCAAAATGAAAAAACTCTTATCTCTTTTTCTGCTGATATCTATTTCAGCCACCGCTCAGCCACCTGTGGGTAAAAATATTCAGCTTGCCGGCACCTTAACCTATCCTCAGGGTGTGGTAATGTCGAATATCGGGGGGTATGTAGATTCACTCGGCAATGAGTACGCTTTGGTGGGAACATCCGAAGGACTCTCTATTGTGGATGTTACAAATCCTGCCGTACCCGTAGAAGTGGCTGCCATCCCCGGTCCAAACTCTATTTGGCGTGAAGTAAAAACCTGGCAGAAATATGCCTATGTCACCACTGAAGGCGGTGCTCAGGGACTGCAAATTGTAGATCTCAGCAATCTTCCCGATGCTTCAAACATTCCTTACCAGACCTGGCAGCCATTTGTCAGTGCAGGTTCAAGCGGACAAACCCTGGAAACGATACACGCCCTTCATATTGAAGATGGCTTCGTTTATCTCTATGGCTCAAACAACGGAAATACAACAGGCGGACCTATAGACGGCATCGTAATTGCCGATCTTTCAGACCCATGGAATCCAACCGTGGCGGGTCTTTTTGATCAGTATTACATCCACGATGGTTATGTGCGTAATGACACAGTATGGGGTGGTGCCATATACAATGGATTTTTTTCTGTGATTGATGTTACCGACAAAGCCAATCCGGTTGTTCTTCAAACACAGCAAACCCCAAGTGTTTTCACACACAATACTTGGTTGTCAGACAATAGCAGATATCTTTTTACCACCGATGAGGTTTCCGATTCCTATCTGGGAGTTTATGACATTAATGATCTCAGCAACATTACTGAAATGGATCGCATACAATCACAAAATCCAGGATCGTTGTCAATTGTGCATAACACACACATTCTTAACGACTATGCTGTTACCAGTTGGTACACAGACGGAGTGGTTATTACAGATGGGCACAGGCCGGGCAATCTTGTTAATGTGGGCTGGTATGATACTTCACCTCTTACCGGAGATGGCTTTAACGGATGCTGGGGCGTGTATCCATTTTTGCCAAGTGGAAATCTTGTGGCCTCTGATATAGAGGGAGGGCTCTACGTGCTTACCCCAACCTATGTTCGTGCCGCTTACCTGGAAGGTACAGTTACAGACAGTATCTGTGGCGATCCATTGGCCGGAGTTACGGTTACCATTTCTG
>JBEGML010000377.1:0-5776 GCA_041183145.1 Bacteroidota bacterium
GTTTACGATAGGCTGCCTGTTTTTTTCATAATCGATTACATCCGGACCTGTTTTGAGTCCTTTTATTTTTAGACCTGCTGTAAGCATGAGGTCGAATGCCTTACAAATTGTTGGTTGTAAATCTGCTTTCCATATATAGCCTTTACGAATTTTCGCGCCCATACGACTTTTGAAGTCCTGAATTCCCTGCAATTTAGTGCCTGATACATCCGACAGACGTGCACCGCCGAAAGCTATAGTTTTGACACCTGAGGCATGAAATTTCCTTATCATTTCCCAGTACAGGTAACGAAGCGAACCTTGTAGTCTTGTTTTATCAGCAACTGCGCCATGGAATGTGCAGGCTTCTCTTTCGGTATAGAGCGCCATTACACCTCCTTCCGGGTTTCCATGATCGTAAATCATGGAGATCAGGCAATGTTTGTTACCAAGAATTTCAGATTGCGATTTTAGCGTAGAAAGTGGTTCTGCAAAGAGCGATTGTTTTTGATGGAGGCGTTGGTACATGGGGTACAGCACATCCAGTTGTTCGCGGCCAAACTTCACCTCTATATGTTCAGACTCTTTGATTACCTCTTTGATCGATCTCCTTGCCCTTGGCTGAAATGCCATTAGCAATTCATCTTCAGTTCGACCTTCCAGAGGAAGAAAAAATTTTCCGAAAGGTGCTCCTGTAGCACCCGAAGGAATGGCATTGAATACTTCGTTGGTAAAAGGCTGTGCAACACGGTGAAATTCCGACTTTTCGCGAAGGAATTTTAGAACAAGTTCCGAGAAGTCTTTTTCTTTTTCGGCCGCAAGCAGTTCCGCTTTATCGTTGATTGGAGGGTGTAAAAACTGAATGGATTTGAAAAATAGTTTTTTGTAAATCCTGTAAGGAAAAATTACGCCATTGTGGTGGATAAATCCGGTTTCAAAACCAATTGAATTTTCATATCGATGATAATCGGAGGAGAAATAAATCGGGTAGGCTTCATTGATTTTTGCGATAGCCTGATGATTCTGATTTTTTTGAAATGTGAGCAGCTCCATGATGAATATTTATCAGGCTCTTAAGTCTTGAAAAAATTTCCTCCCATATAGTGTTCTCTGAGTTCCGGGAAGTCAATCAGAAGTTGTTCGTCTTTTTTACGCACATCACCAACAACAGTAGCCGGGCAACCACGAATGATACTGAAGGGAGGAAATTCCCCTGAAACATAGGAATAGGCAGATACTATACAGCCATCACCCAATTTTGATCCCGGCATGATGATGGAGTGAGCACCAACAAAACAATATTTTCCGATTTCCACTTTGCCTTTTAGCAATCCTTTTCGATCTGCAGGATGCATAGATGATTGTTGTCGGGCGTGTAGTCTCAGCGCATGATGAGAGGAATGATTCAGAACAGAGATGAAATTACTTATCTGGGTTCCTTCGCCAATTCTGGTCCCGATCAGGCAGTCAATGTAGTTATAGTGACCAATAAAAACGAAATCTTCTAGGTAAAGATTTCCTGGATATGATATATGAGAAGTGTTACTGATACCCACATTTTTTAAAAAAACCTTGTCGCTACGCCTGAACCCTCCGATGATTTCGGGTTTCATCAGGCGGGCCAGACGATAAGAAAGGTAACTTTTGAGTTTTTTCAGCATCTTTGAAGTGGTCTCAGATGAATCAACAGGGCAAGTTAAGCATAGAAAATTCAACAGCAAAGGAACTGTTTTTTTTTACGAATCATTATCCTTTCCACTTTTCTGATTCGTATATCGATGAGGAGGTCAGGATTTTATCCGGCTATTTTAAAAAAATTAAAGTTTTTTCTCACAATAGAGATGAAACCCCCCAGCGAATGGTTCCCCACAATGTTGAAGCCGAGCGCATGATGTTAAATATCCGAAGGCGTCATTATTTGCAGGCTTTAGGGTTGTTTTTCAGTAGAATTTTTTGGTCTGAGATTTATCAAATCGTTTTTGTGTACCGTAATTTCCCGGGCATCAGTAAAATAAAGAGTATTTTCAAGTATTGGGCCAGAGCTTTGGCCTACAGGGAATATTTCCAGAGCAAGGTTTCACCTGAAGGCGAGTTATTGGTTTACACTTATTTCATGCTGGAGTGTACTCTTGGTGCCCTGCTTATGCGAAAAACAAGGAAGACTAAAGTTATAACCAGGCTTCATGGTTTTGATGTTTATTTTGAGCGTGGTGAGTACTCCTATCTTCCGTTTCGCAATTATTTCCTGAGGAATCTTGATTCCATGTTTTTTATTTCTGAAAACGGGCGTGATTATTTTTTGGATAAACTCAAAATCAGGAATTCTCAACTCGAAAAAAAACTCCGGGTTTCCCGTTTGGGTTTTCATTCGGAGTATCACGAAAGACTCAGCGGAAACCGAAAGGCACCTTTTCGGATGGTATCCACCTCATGGATTCTTGAGAATAAACGTCTTATTTTGATTGCTGAAGCCTTGAAACTACTGCCTCATGACATTCAATTAGAATGGGTACATTTTGGAGGTTATTACGGAATTGATAAAGATTATTATGATTTGTTTTTGAAAATAGTAGCCGATATGGAAAAGCAATTCCCAAGGATTCATATTCGGGTTATGGGCTCTACGCCTAAAGAAGACATACTTCAATTTTACGCTCAAAGTGATGTTCATCTATTTATTAACGTGAGCGTCTCAGAAGGAATCCCTGTTTCAATGATGGAAGCCGGGCGGTATGGCATTCCCTTACTGGGTACACTTGTGGGTGGTGTGGGCGAAATTATTGAACATAGTCACAATGGTTTTCGCTTACCTTCAAATCCCTCACCTGAGGATATCGCTGTCAGGATTCTTGAAGTTATCAGAATGTCTGACGAAGACTTTTTTCAGTTACGCAGTAATTCATTAAGCCGATGGAAGGAACGTTTCGATTCATCCAGAAATTACAGAGATTTTCTTAACGACCTTATTTCTTTGTGGGCACTTCCACAAAGCGGAAAAAATTAACTTTGACCCGTATGAATGCAGAGCAGCGTTTTCTAAATTTCATTGATCGCGAAAGGAATATTTACGAACCGGCACAGCTGTTTCACCAGAACAGGATTCCGGTTCAGGAATATGCTGCCGATCTGGTTTCTACCCTGGAGTCCGGAGCCATGCTTAAACTTGACGGTAACAAACTTGTGTGCAGTGCCAGCGGGAAAGAATTTCCTGTTAATGACGAAGTTCCTGATTTCATTGGCGCCATTAAGGTTAAAGGAGACAAGGACTTTGAGGAATGGGACCGTCTGAATACTCAGTTTCTGAACTATCATAAATCATTAAGCGTGTATACCCTTGTGAATAGCACACCTGTTGCCTCCTATCTTGGTATGCGTTCAGGAATGGCTGCAATCAAGGATCAGACTGTCGTAGATATCGGTGCCGGAACCGGACATGCCTATGCATCATTCTTCTACTATCCTGAAACACTCAGATATTTTCTCGTTGATCCGAATCTGCGCCTACTTCACGATCAGTTTATTCGTATCTATCCCAAGCTGAGTTTTCTGAGAATGGGACATATTCTGGCATTTGCGGAGCATCTTCCATTTAGAAATAATTTCGCGGATGTTGTGATGAGCCTTAGTGCAATTGATCATTTCAAAGACTACAAAGCATTTTTCAGAGAGTCATTCCGAATTGCCCGGCCTGGTGGAAAGTTATTTCTCAGTTCTCATCTTGATGTTCCGGCTCAATCTACCGATCAAACCGGATTATCCTCTAAGTTATTTTCTGCCTCACTACCCGAGCGAATTGCCCGATATCTTTATTTCAAAAAAGCAAAAGTGGGTCATGACGATCACACCTTTCACTTCACTGATACCCGCGCTTTCGAAATGGCTGCTGAAGAAGCAGGGTTTAGCGTTGAGAGGTCTGAAATTTTTAAGCGTTATTTCTATTTACTCGCTGTAAAGCCTTCCTGATTTCGGGGAAATTATTTCAGGTAGTTTTTTTTCTGCAAATAAAAAAAACACTACTTGAAAATTTGCTGTTTTGTCTTGCTTTAAACCATTGAATATATTCGGGATAAGGATACAGCATGGGATGAAGCTCGTGTGTTACCTCAAATACCTCGCTGATTGCCTTTTTCCAACGAGAGCTACGATATTGACGTAGATCTGAAAAAACTGTTTTACTTTCCGAGCTGTGCGAAACCGGAAAGAACAGTTCCCACCATCTTGTTTTTCCTGTTTTAATAAATGGAGAAAGCAGTAGGTTTACCATTTTGAAGTGTGTAGTGAACAGCCAGGAAGAAACCATATTGATGAAGGCCATAGAAGCGGTAGGCATTCCGATGATCAGTATACCGTCATCTTTAAGCACTCTCTCCATTTCTTTAAGACTTTGTTTTTCTGAATTCACATGTTCGAGTACATGTGATGAGTAAACTGTATCAAACATTGAGGTATCAAATGGAATGTTCTCTGCGAATGCCTTTTTTATCTCGCCGGCCTCCACGGTATAATTACTGCCCGATCGGCCCACACCATGCGCCCCCGGTTCCGGGTCGATTCCGTAGGCGACACAGCCTGCTTCAGATTTTGCACGTTCCATACTGTATCCGGCGCCACAGCCCACATCCAGAAAAAGTCCGTTTTTAATAAAAGGGGCAATCGCTTTCCATTCTACATCACGAATGTGTTTTTGATTCTGGTTGGTTTTTTCTTTTGAAAGAAGTGACCAGTAATATATTTTCAGCAGGATTTTTTTCATTCAGACATCGACTTTTTAGGGAACAGAGCAGAATAAATCATGTGAATTTTAAACTTAGTCTGCGGACTTTTAACATCAGTAATTATTGAACGTAAGAGATTGCCTGTCATAGGCCAGAATCTGCCATGAATTTGATGATATCTTGCAATACCGAGATAGCAATCTGCAATTAATGATTTTTTTATTTTTTCAGGAATGTTATCGCCGAATTCCGGATCTCTGAAAAATTTACTAAGTCCGTTGAGACGGGGTGCAAAACAATTTTTCGCGAGATCGACCGAATTGTCATCGTGAAGATGGTAGCGGATGTTAGGTTCTCTGAGGTGTTTAATGTTGAAGTGCATAGCAATGCTGGTCCATAACACAGTATCCTCCACAATCACAATGTCTTCCCGGAATTTGAATTTGCTGAATATGTTACGGTGCACGCACACCCTTGCCGGAATTACCGGATTGCTGAGGAAGTATACCGGCCAATTGTTTTTTTCGGCGCTTGGGTATTTAGAATCCAGAATTCTGCCGTCTGCATAACATAAGAGGCAATCGGTGAAAATCAGAATTTCTTTTTCCTTTTCACTGCTGATGAATTCATGCAGTCGCCTGAGATGGTGAGGAAGATATTCATCATCGCTATCCAGGAAACAGATATATTCTCCTTTGGCTTCCCTGATTCCGTGATTGCGGGCTGCACTTCGTTCGGCATTCTTCTGGTAGATGTAACGTATTCTTGGGTCGGTGTATGTTTTAAGTAGCTCAGCGGTATGATCTTTAGAACCATCATCCACCACAATAAGTTCCCAGTCTGAAAATTCCTGATTTAGAACGCTGGCAATAGTTCTTGGCAGAATATGAGCACGGTTGTAGGTTGGTATGACAACGCTGAAGAAGGGACTCATTTTTAACTTAATGTTACTTCACGTTTTTCCCAATCGGGGTGAATGATGTTAACAGGAAATTCCTTTTTTACTCTGAAGCCCAGAAAGTATTCAGGCACGATTACTTTTTGAGTTCGTTCGGTGCTAAGGAAAGAAGCCCACCATGCGA
>JBEGML010000378.1:0-7075 GCA_041183145.1 Bacteroidota bacterium
TGATGAGCCAGCATCTTCCTCATCTCGGAGAAATTCAGGATATAAGAAGAATCCTATCTGAGCTGGACGTTGAAGAAATTATCATCGCCATTGAATCGTCGGAGCATGAATATCTTAAACAAATTATCAATGATCTGGAAGGATTTGAAGTCATCATTAAAGTAATTCCTGATATCTACGACATGCTAACCGGCAGCGTGAAGATGAGCAGCATATTCGGAGCTCCCCTCATTGAAATTACACATGACCTGATGCCTGTTTGGCAGAAAGTTCTTAAAAGAGTATTCGATATTGTAGTTTCTTTTTCGGTACTTATCCTGTTTAGTCCGGTGTATCTGATTACGGCTATTATCGTAGTCAGCACCTCAAAAGGCCCGGCGATTTATCGTCAGGAAAGAATCGGTAAACATGGCAAGCCTTTCCGGATTCTAAAGTTTCGCTCTATGTATACCGATGCTGAAAGAAACGGCCCTGCCCTATCTTCCAAAACAGATAGCCGCATTACTCCCTTCGGAAACTTTATGCGTAAGGTAAGACTCGATGAAATTCCCCAGTTTTACAATGTACTTATCGGTGAAATGTCTATTGTTGGCCCAAGGCCTGAGCGGCAGTTTTTTATAGATCAAATTACCAAGGTAGCGCCGCACTATCGCCATCTTCATAAAGTGAGACCCGGAATCACAAGCTGGGGCCAGGTAAAATACGGCTATGCTGAGAATGTTTCTCAGATGGTTGAAAGGCTTAGTTATGATATTCTATATATTGAAAACATGAGCCTGGCGGTTGATTTCAAAATTCTGATTTACACCTTTCTGATTGTGCTTCAGGGAAGGGGCAAATAGGTTTGATCTTTTCCTAATTTTTGTATCTTGCGCCAAAGTAGAATCCGGTAACAGTCCTTAAAAACACATATGCTCAGGAAGGTTGAAATAAAATACGGAATAATTTTCGCCGCTGTTGGTTTTGTCTGGATTGTTCTCGAATACATTCTTGGATTCCAAACACGCTTTAAGGATTACCACCCGGTGGTCTCTTCACTCATCTTTTTCCCTTCAGTCTATATCATGGTTAGAGGAATGCTCGCCAAAAGAAAAGAAATGGGCGGAAAAATGGGCTTCGGTGAAGCATTTCAGTCGGGTTTTTTTATAACCCTGGTTGTTGCAGTTCTCAGTCCCCTATCAAACTGGATTTTTTTCACCTTTATCAACCCGGGGTTTTTCAACGATTTTATTGCGCTTTCAGTGGAACACGGACTCAGTGCTGAGGAAGCCTCTGCAGAATTCAACCTGAAATCATACATCATCAAAAGCTTTATAGGAGCTATCGTCATGGGCACGCTGAGCTCACTCATTATAGCACTATTCGTCAGGGAAAGTAACAACAGAAATACCTTTCAAGCCTGATTTTTTTAATTGAAGGAATGAACTCCCTCAGGGAGTGACTGCCTTATCCGGCTTTTTCGTCCTTGGGTCTCATCATTTCCCTGAGAAGCTTCATCTGCTCCTTCATTTTTTTGATATCATCACGCAATATGGCTATCTTCTTCTCCGTATCTTTCCTCAACTCATCAGCATTTTTTGACTTCGCAAAGAATCCAAGATTGTTGTCAAGCAAAGCTGCCTCACTTTCTTTTTTCCTTATCCTTTCCTGAAGATGGTAAATTTCATCGTTTGCCTTGTCTTTCGCACCCGGAGTGGAAAGCATACTTTCGTAACGCTGCGAATGATATTGCCGGTGCTGCTCATTACGATTGGCTCTCAGCGCATCATAATGTTTGTCTAATGCCTTTTTAAAAGCCTTATTGATACTTTCCTTTTCTCTAAAAGGTACCAAACCAATGGCATACCAATCGTCCTGAAATTTTTTCAGCTCTTCTATTGCAATCGCAGAATCTGTGTTGGGGGAATAAGACTCCACCCTCGCAAGTAAGTCCTGCTTGGTTTTAAGGTTCTCTTCCTGAGACTGATCCTTCTCTGCAAAATGCGCTTTCCGGCTCTCAAAAAAGGTGTCGCATGCTGATCTGAAACGTGCCCACATCTTCTCAGTATGCTTGAACGGAACAGGACCTGTTTTCTTCCATTCTTCTTGCAATCGTTTTAGTGTATCAGCCGCTTTTTTCCACTCTGTACTGTCTTTAAGCGCTTCTGCCTGTGCGATAATTTCATTCTTAATTCGAATATTTTCCTGCATCACCTTTTTCTGGTGATCATAAAAATTTTCTTTGGCCTTGAAGAATATTTCACGTTCACCCCTGAAGGTTTCCCAAATCTCCTCGTTTTCTTTTTTGGGTCCAAAGCCGGCTTTCTTCCACTCCTCCATCAAAGCCTCAACTGCCTCGTTTAGCTTTTGCCAGTCAGCGTGATTTCCGGGCAACTCCTGAGCATTGAGTTCTTTCATACGCTGAAGCAAAACCGTTTTCTTGGCAAGGTTCTCTTGCATTTTAGACTGATTGTCTTCCATCATGCCTTTGAACCTTCCAAAAATCTGGTCGCCGGAATTTTTAAACCTGGTCCACAGATCATCTGCAAGCTCCTTGGCAACCGGACCGGTTTCCTTCCATTGTCTCTGAAGATTTCTGAATTGATCCATGGATTTTTTAAGGTCTTCTTCCTTTTCCAGAGATTCCGCCTTGAGACACAATTCGGTCTTGATTTCCAGGTTTTTCTTCGCATCCAAATCGCGAAGCATATTTATCATCTTGACAAATTCATAAAACTTGTCAAGGTAAAATTTATATAACTGTCCAATTTGCCTGGTCTCAGCAGGGTCTGCCGCACCGGTATCTCTCCATTTCTGCTGCAGGGCATGCACCTGCTCAAAATAAGTTTTGGTTTTGCTAAGGTCTGAATTGCCTGAATCAAGTCCTTCAACAAGATGACGAAGCTGACTGAGAATCTCTTTTTTGACTTCTGTGTTCTTTTGCTGCTCTTTTTCACGCCTGCGTTTGAGCTCTGCGCGGCGTTCGTCAAGTTTGGTGATGATTACCTGAATCTCCTCCACGATGGCAGAAGGTTGAAAAACAAAATCTTCCTGCTGTTTATCCTCCATCTCAAGAAAACGTGCGAGTGCACTATTTTTTTCACCCTTGAGGAACTCCCTGAATGATTCCCTCAAAGCCCTGATGTGCCCGTTCAAAGGCGCAATATCTTCGGCTGCCAGAAATTCAGCAGACTTTTTCAAAAAATCAACAGCACCATAGTTGCGATAAACCTCCTCCGGTATCTCAGGTTCGGGAATTTCTGAGTCATGAATCTCAGTTTCCTGATCAGAAAGATAATTGCCAGTTCCTACTGAAGCGACTGTTTCAGATACCTCAGAAATTTCAGATTCCGCTGTCTCCCTGTTGATATTATTTTCAGGATTGACGGAGACCGGTGATACGGGGTTTTCATCTGTATCAACGGGACGCAACGATTCGTTTTGTTCTTGCATAAAGTATTTTTTGTCTGCAAAGCAGCGATTTCAAAATTAGAGATTTCCAAAGGTTTTTCCAACTTTGCGCTATCCAAATCCCAATCATGAACAAAAATCTTACATTTTTTGCAGCCATAATAGTATTCACCCTAACTCTTTCTTTTAAGGTCCAAGCCCAATACAACGGCCCTGAAAGCGTAGAATACCATTCCCCATCCCGAACCTATTTTGTCTCAAATACCACATCAAAAGTGATAAATAGAGTCTGGCCGGGAGGCAACATCAGCGTTTTCGTGAATACCAGCGGACTCAACAACGCATCACCTTACGGTCTTGAAATCGTCGGAGACACCCTGTATGCGTGCACAGGTGGAAGGATCAGGGCTTATCGACTTGCAGATTCAACCCAACTTTTCAACATTAACCTCAATGGTTCTTTTCTAAACGGCATAACCCATGACGATAACGGCAACCTTTACATCACAGACTTCAGTGCTCAGAACATTTACAGATTCAACACTCAAAGCAGAAATTTCAATATTTACGCATCAGGCATAGGCTCAACTCCAAATGGTATTATTTATGACGCCTACGATGGCGTAAATTCAAGACTCGTCTTTGCCAATTGGGGGGCGAACGCAGCCATAAAAGCCATAAATATTGCCGACTCCAGCATCTCCACCCTCACCAATACCACCCTCACCAACATAGACGGCATCTGCAAAGGCAGAAATGGCATGTTTTATCTGGCCAGCTGGTCACCAGACCGCATTACAGCCTACGACAGCACCTTTACAGGCCCACCGGTAACCATTTCAACGAACGTTGCCAATCCGGCAGATATTTGCTACAATTTCGACGGAGATACCATAGCAGTGCCTAATGCCGGAAACTCAACCGTAACCTATATCGGACTGGTTCTTACCGGACAAATTGAAACTGCGAAGTCTGAATCTTCTATTTTTCCAAATCCTGCCGAAACGGAGATAAAAATTCAGCTTAAAGAAGAAAAGCAAAACAGTACCATAAACTTCATTTCAGGCAACGGCAAGGTCATCAGATCCACAATAATTGCGCAAAGCGAAAATGTGAATATCTCAGACCTACCGGCAGGATTTTATATAGTGGAAATCAGTCAATCCGGGAGAATAATTTCCAGAACCAAACTTCTGATATGCAGGTAACACTGATTTTAAAAATTCTTGTTTTCACTTTAACCCTGTCACAAAAGACTTTCAACCCGCTTGAAAAGTTGATTGGGAAATGGGAGGGAAAAGTAATGGGCAATGAATATTCAGAAACTTGGGTCAGCTCGGGGGGGAATTATTCAGGCTATTCAAGCACATTAAAAGAAGGAAAAGAAATCTCAAGAGAAAGCATGAACATCATCACCAACCGCGGAAAGATTATTTTTAGGGTTAGACTAAACGATGAAGTTGCAACAGAATTTAGCCTTGAAAAGATGCGTAATGACACCCTTTTATTTAGCAACCTGAACCACGATTTTCCGAAACATATCCTCTACACCTTCAAGGGCGATTCTATGATAGCCAGCATTACCGACGAGCCATTCGGGAAAAATTCACTAGTATTCAGGCTTAGAAAGCAATGATGGGAAGATTTACCATTTGGTTCTCACTTCTTGGCCTCACCCTGCTTGCTTCGGGTTTTGCCGGACTCACCGAAGGCGGGGAAATGGATACTGCATTTGCTGCGAGGTGGACAGGCCTTTTGCTGCTATTGCCCTCCTGTCTTAAAAACAAAAGTCTCACCCAATGGATACTTTTCAGCATGGTGGCGGGAGTACTGGCCGGCTGTGATTTTGCTTCAAGCGCAAAGGAGTTAAAAGTTATTTCAGGGATATTTTTAAAACTTATCAAGTCTATCATCGCTCCACTTTTATTTGGTACCCTCGTGGTAGGCATCGCAGGTCACACCAACCTAAGGCAGGTGGGACGTATGGGAGTGAAAGCCCTTATTTATTTTGAAATTGTAACCACCCTGGCGCTTTTTATCGGACTCGCAGCCATAAACATAACCCGCGCAGGCGAAGGAATAAACATGAACGTTCAGGGAACGGAGGAAATAAAGGCCCCACCAGCCCAGACCTGGCATGAAATCATCTTACATGTTTTCCCCGAAAATATCGCCAAATCTGTTGCTGAAGGTCAGGTGTTGCAGGTAGTCATTTTCAGTCTGCTTTTCGGAATGGGCGCCGCCATGGTAGAGGAAAAAAAGCGAAAACCTGTTATTGAATTTTGCGAAAGTCTCTCAGAGGTTATGTTTCGATTCACAGGTATAATCATGTACCTGGCTCCCTTCGCCGTTGGTTCGGCTTTAGCTCATACCGTTGCCACTATGGGTTTCAGCGTGCTGCAGAATCTTTTTCAACTGGTGGGAACACTTTACCTTGCCTTGATAGCCTTTCTTGTTATTGTTTTGGTACCCGTTGGTCTGATTATTAAACTGCCTTTCAGAGCGTTTCTAAAAGCCATTGCCGAACCGGTGAGTATAGCTTTTGCCACTACCAGTTCAGAATCAGCCTTGCCCAAGGCCATGCAAGCCATGGAAAAACTGGGGGTACCCAGAAAGATTGTTTCCTTCGTTATGCCTACTGGTTACAGTTTCAACCTCGACGGAACGACGCTTTACCTGAGTTTGGCCTCTGTTTTTGTTGCTCAGGCAGCAGGAATCGAGCTGAGTTTCGATCAACAGCTACTCATGGTTTTTACTCTCATGCTTACCAGCAAAGGTGTGGCGGGCGTTCCCCGTGCGAGCCTGGTAATTCTGCTCGGAACAGTGGCTGCTTTCGGCCTTCCGGCCGAGCCCGTATTTGCTATTCTGGCGGTTGACAGTCTTATGGATATGGCCAGAACATCGGTTAACGTAATAGGAAATTGCCTTGCAACAGTTGTGGTGGCCAAATGGGAGGGGGAATTTGATGAAAGGAAGGGGTTGGAAATACCGGATTGAGAGTTTTTAACAAATGGTTTTTGAAATAAGACGCAAATAAATTTTTTGAAATCAAAAATATGTTTATACTTTTGCGCCCATGAGAAAAGTATTACTATTAATCGCAGCGCTATCGCTGCCCGCTGTAACTCAGGCTCAGTTTAACTGGGAATTCGGCGGCAGCATGGGTGCGGCCAATTATTTAGGAGATATCGGTGGGAACGAAGAAACCCGCCGGGATTTTGTATATGATATGAAAATTCAAAAAACCCGCTGGAGTTTCGGTGGTTTTGCACGTTATCGTCTTTTTCCCGGTCTGCACCTTAAAGGTTCAATGGGCATTCATCGCATTGAAGGTGATGATGCCCTAAGTACCAACCGTGCCAGAAACTTCAGGAATTTGAGTTTTAGAAACAATCTTTTTGAAGTTGCAACTACTGCAGAGTGGTCTTTCTGGAGAACTGCCAACACCATGGGACGCCCTGGTATCAGAGGAAGCCGTAAGAAAATCGATATGAGGGCTTTTGTATTTGGCGGTATTGGTTTCGTACTATCAAATCCGAAAACGGAATACAACGGAACGGTTTACAAACTCCGTCCTCTTCAAACTGAAGGTGTTGCTTACAGCCCATTCGCTTTTTCTGTTCCTCTGGGTCTAGGATTTAACTACACCATGAATCGCCACCATCGTATCGGCGTTGAGCTTACC
>JBEGML010000379.1:0-3959 GCA_041183145.1 Bacteroidota bacterium
ACTGAAATTTCCCCATTTGATGGAACCCATGTCTGATGTGCTGGGCATGAAAACCCTGCAAAACATTTTTCTCCCAAATATGCATTTCCGGAAAAAGGACTTACGGGTGCTGCTCCCGGAAATGCATACGTTACTTGGGATAGTCTATTTCTAGTAATACAGTGTTTTTGTAGTGAGATATAAAAAATTGCTAAGGTTTTTTCATAATAAGAAATGTTGGTTACATAGCTAAATTTATATGATGCTGAATCCGGAATTGTATTGATCATATCGGTCTGCACTCGTTTTTCTATCAAACTCTTTACCTCTTTATGCCGGTGGTTTTTGATTTTTCTGCACCTTACTCTCTGCAACATGAAATTAGATTCGCAGTTCGAATATGAATCATGAATTCTATCCTGTACGTTTTTAAAAACAAAAAGATGAGAACCGCCGTTTACCATTGCGTGTTTGTTGGTGGTGTTTGGTGTGCAGGGATTCATAACGGTTCTCATCCTTGAATTCGGTTTATTTTATAAGTGCTGTTTTAAGCTTTTCATGCTCCTCATTAATGGCAATAAGTCTGTGGTTTAACTGTATAACATATAGCATGAGCTGCTCTATTTTTTCCATTTGCATTTTCTGCATTTTGCCTATGTCAAGGTTATCCTGAATCAAGGTCTGCTCAGATGGAATGCCGGGCAAGTGCTTGTTCTCTTTAATGAATTGTTCTACATCACTTAAGGAAGGCAATGTATATCCCTCAGCAAATACATAATCGCACCAGCCATTGTGCTCAACCACAACACGGCATGCATCAAGCTGCCCGGCAACGGTAGTCTTGCCATCAAGCCAGATTTCACAAGTGCTCTGTCCGTTAAGTATCAGCTTTCCCGGATTGACGGGATCTCCCTGGAAATCGAGATATCCGTTTGATCCATCACTGCTGATATTTATTTGTGCTGCTCCGTTCTGACTGTGGTGAGAGGTGATGCCATAGGTGTGCAAATCGTAGCGCAATTTTGTTGTACCGGCAACATCTAATGCTTCGGTAGGGCTATCGGTATGAATTCCGATTTTATTGTCATGCCCCACGTGCAGACGGCTTCCACTGATGGCAATGTCGCCGTCTATATCCACTTTAGATTGTGGCTGTGAGGTACCAATGCCTACATTTCCGTAAAGCGGACATTTGAAAATATCATCCGTTACGCTCATGACCTGTCCTTGCTGGGTATTGGTAACATGCTTGCCCCATCCCAGAACCGGGGCGCAATTATCAATACTGTTCGGCAGCAGGTTTCCAAGAATGAATGGTTCTGTTGGAAAAACTTTGCCCTTGCGGTCTATTCCCAAAACTCTTACCACATTTCCGCTATCAGTAAAATTTTTAAAAATCAAAGTATCGCTGATTTCAATACCTCCTGATCCTTTGAGTGTAATCCGCTCTGAATTATATGTCCTGAAAACAAGCGATGAGCTGTCTGTAGTGCCAATAAAATTATTCTGTGAACTAAGTCCGCTGTTGCCGCTTAGTGTCCAGTCTTCTCTGTCTGGCCGGCGCAGTTCAAATACTTTTTCTTTAACACATCCTGCCGCATCGTTAATCTTCAATACATAACTTCCCTCCCCAAGATTCTGTAAAAAAGAACCCTGAGTGCCGGATGCACCACTCCAGGTATACTGATATGGAGAACTTCCTCCGCTTACATTTACCTGTATGCTGCCATTGTAACAATCATAACAACTTATCTCATATCCATTAGGATAGGCAGAAACTTGTGCGCTGATATTAATCTCTGCAGGCTCCGCAATTCCAATGCTGAGCAAGATTTTTGCATGATTGGCATCACTTACCTGCAAAGCATGCTGTCCGGCATGTAGGTTGTTGTTCTGTGCTGCAAATCCTCCCTTCTCCCAATGATAGGTATAGGGTGGCACCCCACCTGAGATATTGGCTATTGCTGAACCATCGGAAGCGCCGTAACAGCTCACCGCATGAAGAATACTGATACTGCCGTTCAGGGGAGGAGGCTCACTGAGTGTGCTGTGGAGTTGCGCTGAACAAGCGTTTACATCACTCACCACAACACTGTAGGAGCCGGCAGGTAAATCAAAAATCTTTGATGAAACACTTCCATTACTCCATTGATATTGATATGGTGGTGCGCCCCCCATTGTTTGAACTTCGATGTATCCATCACTTCCTGTATTTTGACTTACCTCAAAACCATTGTAGTTTGAACTAAGAGCAAATACCTGTAAGGCTTCTGGTGCAAGAATGCGTATGTTTTCAACAAGGATCTCTCCCTGCGCATCCTCTACATTTAGCTGATAGTTTCCTTCACCAAGATTTTGAAGCGATGGAGTATGTGCGCCATTGCTCCAGGTATAAGTATAGGGCGGTGTGCCTCCGCTAACTCTTGTCTCAATAAATCCATCATGGGCGTTGTTGCAACTTACATGATAACCTCCCGGATAATGACTGATGATAAATTCAACACTCATCGAAGGAATGGATTGTGCATAAAGATGATTCGTAGTAAAATAAATAGCTGCGAGTGCGGCTAAGACAGGTATGTGTCGTTTATGTTTATACATATATAATTGTTTTAAGCGAATCTAATTGCGGCAAGACGCCTTGTCAATAGTAAATCATCGATTTATTTATAATTTGTTGTGGTATTTATAATGTCTTTCATTTAGCCGTTTATGAAACGTTTATCATCATATTCGTGAAACATTTGCGCACATAATTTTCCCGATTATCATGATATGCGAAAAAAGCGGTTGATAACATTGTGAATTAATCTGCCGTTTTTCGTATTGATTCGATTCATTTGTCTTGGTAATAGTCGATTCAAAAAACGATTGAACGAATTTTAAATTACCCTTCATGTGATAATTGAATTCTATGCCATAAAAGCAGGCAAAAGGCCCGCTATTGAATTCTTGACGGTCTTTCCCAATCAACACAAATGAAAAAAGGTGAATGACCTGAAGGTCATTCACCTTTTTAAAAATCAGTGCTCAGTAATTAGCGCTGTTGAACCACCAGTCTGTTCGTTAGAGTTTGTTCTCCCATAGTGATGGTACAGAAATACATACCTGCAGAAATACCCGGCCATTCAGCAATATTGAAGTTTTGCTGATACTCTCCTTCTGTCTGGATTCCGAGGTTCATTTCGGCAACCTGCTGACCGGAGATATTAAATAGGCGAATAGATACAGGAGCAGTTTCAGTTACAGCGTATTTGAAGGTAACCTGATCAAAGCCCGGGTTAGGGAAGATGCTGAATACAGGCTGTGGAACTTCGTTTGGCTCAACAACTACAGGCGCAAACTCGCGGTTTGCTGTATTGCTGAATACAAAACGCATATTTGGCCTTGACTTACTTCTGGTGCCTGTTGTAGTTGCGCAGATACCTCCTGATGCAACATCCTGTCTGCTGAACAGAACGGTGTTGCCTGAAGTAGCAGTAAATCTAACCTGAGAATCACTGGTAAAAGTGCTGTTATCCCAGCAGATTTCAATCAATAGGTTATTGGTACCATTATAAGTAAATGGGGTTGTAAAATTGTGTGTGTTCCATGAATTGGCAACAGCAGTATGAGTTCCGGAGAAAACTACTGTAGAGCCTGAGTTTGAAAGGAAGCTGGTGTTGGAGAAACTACTGTTAGTCACATGCTTGATTCTAATGGTAAATCCACTCATGATTTGTGTTGAAGCAGTTGTTACATAAAACGCCAGTGAACGAATGATGCTGTTTGCAGAAGTATAACCTGCAGCCACAAGTTCAGCACGTGTCAACAATATCTGTGTGCGGTGATCAGAAAAATAAGTACCATAAGGGGTGTTCCCGCTGGTAGAGGTTCCTGTTCCTACTGTAAGCGTTACACCGGCAGGTGTATTTGCCGAGGTTGTGAAGCTTGATGCTGTGCTGTATGGTCCGGGAGTTCCTGAACAAACAGCCTGAACC
>JBEGML010000380.1:0-2776 GCA_041183145.1 Bacteroidota bacterium
AAATTAAAGGAAAATGGACCATCTCTGAAATTCGCTTCAATAAAGACTCTA
Source organism: Bacteroidota bacterium (assembly GCA_041183145.1). Classification (GTDB taxonomy): domain Bacteria; phylum Bacteroidota; class Bacteroidia; order UBA4408; family UBA4408; genus JBEGML01. The sequence continues at coordinate 52 of JBEGML010000380.1, forward strand.
TTTACAATGTCTTCGACAAAGAAAAGCATGAGATCGAGTTTTTCGGCGGAACCAGAGCCTATACCTCGACCTTGCAGGGTATCTATTTTATCGACTATTTCGATTCATTAAAAAAAGATATTCAGGACACCTTTCTGTACGACATTAAAGAAAATCAACTCTCCATAACCTTTGTAAAAAACAGCAACGTTTCCAAACTCATCAGATTCCGATATAGAGTCGAGAGCTACAAAAACAACGATTTGTTTTTGAACAGAGAAGGAATCGATACTGTAATGGCCGGAATAAAAGCCATTCGAAATCAATAAACTGAAAAAATGAAAAAAATCTTACTCTCCATTACCGGACTTTTGGCATGGTCATTCTGCGTTTTTGCTCAAGCACCGGTGCCCACCTCATGGGATTTTGAAAACTTTGCCACACCACCAGCAGGTTGGACCTTTATTGATGCCGGAGGAACTGGTGGACCAACATACGGAGCCACATCATCTTGCGGATCGCAAGCCCTGAGAATGGATTGGGATAACGAACAATTGGTTATTCACTTCGGTCAACAACCCGGAAGCATGACCTTTAGTGCCAGATCAACAGGAACTCCTTGGGACGGAATTTTCAAAGTTCAGGAGTCTGCTGATAGCATCAATTGGAGCAACATGCTGGTATTTAGTGGAACCGCCGCTATACCCTCTGCCAATTGCACAACAGTTACAGCAACGCCCTCTAATTCTCTTTCCCGCTATTACAGGTTCTGGTACGAAGACAAAATCTCGGGGTCTAATGTCGCTATCGATGATGTATCCATTGTTGCTCCGGTAATTACTCAAGCTACACTGCTTTTACAACAAGCAACAATCCCCGTATTCTCTGGCAATTTTGCTCCTGTCTTTTCGTCTCCGATTGGTACACCCCTCTCCCTTTCGTTTGATATGAAAAACATCGGAACAGTTCAGACCCTAAGCATAGACAGCATTCGTTTTTCAGGTCCCGCAGCGACAGATTTTTCAGTTTCAATACCCTCGGCAACACCGATTTCTGTTTTACCAAGTGGAACAAGCCCACTCGGCATTTCGTTTAACCCATCAGCCGCGGGTTCAAGATTTGCCACCCTTCACATATTCAGCAATGATACCGTTACTCCGATTTACACAGTTGAATTGTTTGGTGCAGGAAACACTCTGGCCACAGAGCCCATTGCACAAGCCACAGCATTTACCTTTCCGGTAAACAAATCTTACCGGGTTATTGGTCAATTCAACGCAGCTAACCCAAATGTAGAGCCACTTGGAGGTTATCTTGTTCTCAGAAGCAACAATGGGCCAGTTACCGATTTGCCTATTGACGGTCAAACTTATGAAAGAGGTCAAAACATCGGCAACTCTAAGGTCGTTTTCAACGGCCAGGTTAATGGAAATACATTTTCCTTCAGACCAACTTTTATTCATGCGGGCAAAACTTATCATTTTGCAGTTTTTACTTACAATGGCGATGGAAGCATTACCAACTACAACATCAATTCACCACTTACCGGATCAGTAACAACGCCGTCCACCATGATGCCTTCAGCTGAGTATGCCGGAATCAATACAAGCGCAGCCACCTTTATTCCCGATCTAAGCGCACTCATTAACCCTCACCAATCCATTTTTTACACCAGCTATGTAAATACCATGATAAACCGCTTTGAAACACGTGATACCTTTGCTGTTGTTGGCGCAAACACTTTCAAAAAAGTAATCACTTGTTCATACAGCAATGACCAGAAAGTTTACAACGAGCCATTTGACTGGACTGCCTATGACTTTAGCCGTGAACACACCTACGCCCATACATGGATGCCTAGCTATCCGGCAGACAATCCTGAAGAACCCGAATACAACGACCAGCATAACCTTTACCCGACTCGTCAATCAAACGTAAATGAATTAAGATGTAATTATCCCTTCGGAGAAGTTGTTACACCCATTGTCTCATTTGGTGAAGGAACTCTTGGCACTGACATTAATGGCAACAGAGTTTACGAACCAAGAGACAAACAGAAAGGAAGAGTGGCAAGAGCATTGATGTATATGGCCGTTTGCTATAATGGTGTTGGCGGATTAAACTGGAAATTCCCAAACCCGATAGGCAATTGCTCTGGCATCGCAGTTAATTACGGACAAAATCAGGAAGTTTTAAAAAACTGGCATTTCCAGTACCCTCCTGATTCTTATGATATTGCCCGAAATGATTTCCTTGATTCTCTGCAAGGAAATAGAAATCCCTTTGTCGATATGCCCGACTTCGCTTGTTACATCGATTTCAGCACTATGACCAAAATTAATAACCCATCACTCCCCTGTAACACAAGTTCTTTAACACAGTCTAATATTCAAACACTTGAACTGGAAGTTTGGCCTAATCCAGCCGGTTCAACAATCCAGATTCAATTTAGCCAGGATTTAAATGAATCTGGAATAATGAATATTCACTCCACCGACGGCAGATTGGTTTATTCCGGTATCTGCAACGATTCTAATAATAACAATACCAGCATAGTTTCTGTCGCAGGACTTGCCCCAGGCATGTATTTCCTCAGTCTGAACTTAAAAGGTAAAAGCTTTAGAAAGACCTTCGTCAAAGAGTGATTTTTGAACCGATACGATTTATTTCAGAGCTCCAATAATGGAGCTCTTTTTTTTGGTTATGCCTGAATTTTAATACACCTCAGCGGATTCCCAACTTCGTG
>JBEGML010000381.1:0-5029 GCA_041183145.1 Bacteroidota bacterium
GGCATTCCCTATCAGGATGAAGAGACAGGTTGGTCACTTACGATTGGAATCATCATACATAATATTCCCATATCGATGGCACTTACAGCCTTGTTGGGGCAGACAGGCTTGCAAAAACACAAGTTGCTATTGTTTCTGAGCGTTTTTTCTTTAATGACTCCTGCCGGAATCATGCTTGCCGGAAGCCCTTTCTTTCAGCATCAAGAAATGCAACATCACACAGGAGTTGCCTTAGCCATGGCATTTGTACTCGGTATCTTTCTGCATATTGCAACCACCATCGTTTTCGAAAGCGCCTCCGATCATAAATTCAATCTGAAAAAAATGGTGATGATTGTTTCCGGTTCAGCAGCGGCAGTGCTTATCGGCAATCTTCTGCACTGATTTCAGATACCGCCCTTCAACTTTTTAGCTTCGTTCCAGAACAGATCCATCTGCTCAAGATTCAAATCAGAAAGCTGTCTTCCTGATTCCCTGACCTTATCTTCGAGGTAACGAAAGCGAAAGACAAATTTTCTGTTCGTGTACTCCAGTGCATCCTCAGGATTAACACCTATAAGTCGCGCGTAATTAACCAACGAAAAAAATACATCACCAAGCTCTTTGGCTATCCGCTCTTGTTCACTCCCCTGCTCTACCTCCTGCCTCAGTTCCCGAAGCTCTTCTTCTACTTTTTCCCACACCTGTTCAGGCTTTTCCCAATCAAAACCCACACCCGAGGCCTTCTCCTGCATTCGATAAGCCTTAATTAATGCAGGCAGAGAATTGGGTACGCCGGATAGCGCTGAGCGATTGCCTTCTCTTAATTTTAACTTTTCCCAGTTCTGCTTAACATCTTCCTCATTGTTGACCTGCTTAAGTTCACCATCAACCGTTCCGTAAATATGAGGATGACGTTCAATCAATTTTTTACATAATGCCTCAATCACATCCTGAATGTTGAACCAGTTTTTTTCAGAGGCTATCCGGCTGTAAAAAACAATATGCAGCAAAACATCACCAAGCTCCTTCTTTAATGCCTCGGGCTGTTGGTCAAGTATGGCATCACTCAACTCATATACTTCTTCAATAGATAAATGGCGTAAACTTTCAATTGTTTGCTTTTTGTCCCAGGGGCATTGCTCACGAAGTTCATCCATAATTTTCAACAAACGCCCAAAACTCTCAAGACGTGGATCTGTGTAATTCATTTTTCAAAAATAAGAAAGGATTCAGGAGTTCCTTGAGTAAATGGATTTGCGCAAGGCAGAAAAACGAATTGCAAACCCCTGCCTCATTTCAATTTTCTTTAAATAAAAAAGCCTCCCGAAGGAGGCTTTTTTGTTTAAGGAAAAAGCGGAATTAGTATTTTACAATTCTCTTGGTGATACTGCGTTCACCGGAAACAGCACGCAGGTTGTAAATTCCGGCAGGCAACTGACTGATGTTGATCTGACGAACCTGTGCCGTGCCATTAAAACGTGTTTCAGACTGCATAACCACTCTGCCACTCATGTCGGAAAGGCTTAGGTTGAAAGCTTCTGCATTGCCTGCATTGAGCGAAATGCTAAGTATTTCATTGGCAGGGTTCGGGAACACGAACATATCGTTCTGCTGGCTGAATTCTTTGATAGAAACTGAACCAAACAGAGCAGTGTCAACGGCATTATAAACGATACTATTGACCTGGTTAATATTTCCGGGGTCAGTATCACCCGGTGTAGCACCATATAGGCTATGTCCGGGTTCTGCGTCTTCCTGATAGATAACATGAACAAAACCATCTACTCTTCTTGCAAGAGCGCCGAATGTTCCTTCGGTAAAATCAGGATCACCATCGGCAGGAATTAAATCGAACGGAGAGGTCCAGGTTGCACCTCCATCACCGGAAGAAATAAGGTATTGGTGACGGTATGATTTTCCTTCGCCATTGTCTGTACCTTCATAAACAGATGAATATCCGAGATAAATTCTGCCATTTGCAGAAATACCTGCGCTGGGGTAAGAAGTTACGCTGTTACCGGTTGAGCCTACAGCAAGTGCATCAGCTGCAGTTGGTGTTGGGTATTCAATAACACCACTTCCATCACGATCGATGATGCTTGCAATAATCACTGTGCTGTCAGCACCGAAAGATTCGTTCCAGTATTTGATTCCATCAGTATAAGGGAAATAAGAGTAACCGGCTGTTGCAGGATCATCTTCCAGGATTCGCATGTAACCGGTGAAAACGTGAACCTGATTGTTATTATCAATTAGGACAGCCATTGCTCCGTCATGAGTTTCTAAAGTATCTGCTGTGCCATCACCATTAATATCGGAAATCTGAGCGTTATAATCCCATTTGTCGATTGGAAAATCTTCAACTATGGTTTTGGTCCAGGTGTCACCATTATCTGTTGATTTCAACAACACAAGATCCTGTGTTGCATCACCTGCAAGGATGGCAACTGTGTTACCCCTTGCATCAATGGCATAGGTATCTCCACCAAAACCTAGGAAGCTGCTAGAGTCGATATCTGGGATAAGAAAATAGAGTTTATCCCAAGTTGCTCCACCATCCTGTGAACGGCTGTATAACAAAGCGCCATCAAGTCCTTCGTAAAGTGCACCACCGGAAGCTACTGGATAGGTTATTGAAATAGAATGAATTGAATTTCCATCGGTTCCTCCGGAAGTTAGTCTTGGCCACCAGCTTCCTTCAGCAAGAGGACTGAGCAGGGTAACTTCGTCTTCAACCCAGGCTCCGGTTCCTTTGGTTGGCCTTGAGGTAATCTGTATGTTGCTAATGGTAGTATTGTGACAAACAAAAGCTTCTGTACCATTATCGAGGTTTACGATAGAAGGCCAGCCGGTTCTCTTACCTTCAACACGCGCTGTTGGCAAAGCATCCCAACCACTCGCACTACGGTAATTGTAACCGGTACCCCTGTCTGCAAATGCAGAGTGAGACGCAGTGGGGCCAATGGTCCAGGTTGCAGCAACAGTACCATCAGCGTTTCTGACAATCCTATTACAAATCGAACTGTTGGTTTGCAGGTCATAAAAAGTATTCCCAATGATCTCGCGACCGTTGTTGCGACTTGAAGATGAAGCACCTCCTGATACAACGGTGGGGTTGGGCAATGCATAAGGAACAGGTCTTTCCACCTTGTTTTTGTCTGGTCTGGTCAGAGCCAGATTTCTTAAGCTTGCATCTGCCTGCGCTCTTTTGAGAGATACAGGTGATTGAGCAAAGCTGACTGCTGCCAAAGTAATGGAAGCAACCGAAAGTAAAATTCGCTTCATATTTGTTATTTGTTTCTATCGCAAATTTAATGATTTCCTAATACGGGCAAAGTCTTGTGATAATTAGTGAATAAAAATGAGATTTATGGTTCTATATCATTGATTTTCATTTTTTTACAATTTATAAAAAGTCAGGCCGGGACAAAAATTATCCCGGCCTGACGAGTTAAATTACCGTCTGAACTTTAAAGATCAGTTCAGTTCTGGCGCATTAGATCTTTTTTGAGATCAATGTTTAATGAAAGCGGCTGAAATATTTTGTGAAGCAGATTGCGCGCTGATTCGGTAAACACCGGGAGAAAATTCTCTCAAATCAATCTGGCAGCTTTGTTTAAACCCATTAAATGAGGAAGGAAGGCTTGAGGCTAAACTTTAAAAATTCTTCTCCACACCCCGAAGCTGATAAACTTAAAAATCCTTGTATCATGCGGATTCTCTGAGGATAAAGAATTTTTGAAATCAAGTTCAATTTTTTTCATATCGAAAAACTCAGAGCCTCCCTGACGAATTTCATCAAGTGCGCGGGGCAGAATAGCTTTAATCCAAGCCTTGTTTGGAGTAGCGTAACCAATTTTATCGGTTCGGTTAAGAATCTCATAAGGAACAAAACCCTGCATTGATTTTCGCAGAAGATATTTTGAGCTACCGTTTCTGATTTTCCATGAATAATCAAGGGTTCTGCAAAATTGAATCAGTTGCAAAGAATCAGCGAATGGGGTCCTGGACTCCACAGAATGCCACATCGCAGCACGGTCTTCGCACTTTAGATATCCCTTTAACCTCCAGCCATATATCTCACTGTCTAATAAAGCCTGCAAATCAGAGAAATGTTCATTCATATTCAGTCTATGCTGAAAATCCTTAATAAACTCAGGATTGAGCCAACGCATCTCTCTGAAATATGATTTTAAAAATAAAGTCTGGATACTCACTGGCAGTTTGTCAATGAGCTCAGAACGGAGAAATGCGCGAACAAGGTAGGAACCAAGCGGCAGATACCTGGCTGCACCATTTAATTCCCAAAGCAGCAATTTGAATTTACCTGAACTCAGCAGCTTGCGCCAGTGGCTGTAATAGTGGTGATGGTAACCGCCCAGTAATTCATCACCTCCTTGCCCGTCAAGAACAACTTTTATCTGAGCAGCTCTGACACCTCGCATCACAGCATGCTGGGCAAATGTAGAAGTTGACCACAATGGAATATCCTGAGAATAAATCAAATCATCAAGCTCTTTGTCGAGGCCGTTTTGATCGGGCTTTATCAGATGGTGTTTACCATTGAATTTCTTCGATACCGTTTCGGCATAGACAGTTTCATCAAAAGATTGACCATCAAAGGAGGCCGTGAAAAATGGAATTCCCGAACCCAGCATATCAAACATTCCAGCAGCAATACTGCTGCTGTCGAGTCCGCCGCTCAGACAAGCGCCAACACGAACATCAGCCTGAAGACGAACCCTCACTGCATCAAAAAAAAGAGAACGGAATTTTTCTTCCACATTTTTTGATTCGCCGAGAGCAGGTTGTGAAACATCTCGAAAATTGGTGATAGTTAACTGTTCCTGATTGAGATCATAAACAAGAAAAGAACCTGCATCGAGTTCCATGACACCGGAAAAAAAACCTTCCCTTTCATGACCAAATTTTCCAAGAACGAAGAAATCAAAAACCGCTTCCGGGCGAACCGATGTATTGAAAGTACTTAATGCAAAAAAAATTTTTTCTTCACTGCCGAATGAAAAATAATCAGGGCTATTTACAT
>JBEGML010000382.1:0-3328 GCA_041183145.1 Bacteroidota bacterium
GAACCATTCCTATTGTTAGTTTTTTACCACCCTTGTATTACTCATTTTTTGAAATAAATCTGGAAATAATGGATGTTGCTATAATGATAAAAACGACTTTAATGTACTCTCTTCTTGTCAATGTTAATATTATGGTCAGCAACATAAGAAGGCCACCTAATACAAAGCTGCGAATATTTTTTTGCGAAATATTTATGCCTAGGAATAATGCAAATGAAGAAAAGGGAATAAACCAGACTGAAAGGCCATAGCTTATAGGTGCTATACGATCGTTTTCTGCAAACCTTGACCATGAGGTTACAGGTACTAAGTTGATGCCTGTTAAAATAGTTACAAAGAAGGCAATTATGGTTGCAAGTGATATTATTGCTAGAGGTTTGAATAGACTTTCAATTTTGTAGCATGTAAAGTGATAAATGGAAATAAACAGAGGAAATCCATAAATAAATTGCCGGTGTTTTTGAAAAAACATCCCAACATTTGGGTATTCGTAAAAGCTCGGTACAATTATCCCATAAACAAATACGAAGTACAAAAGGAAAATACCGAATGCTTTTGTGAAGAATAAATAGTCTGAATAATTTACTTTTATCGCAATTTTCCAATAGCCTGACAAATACCAAGAAATCATCATCATCGCGAAAAATAAGTCATAATATTTAATTCGCCATATGATATTGTCGTCGGGAAGATTAGAAAAAATTCCACCCGGATTAAAATAGAAGATTAGAAAAATCCAAAAAGCTTCGTTAAAATATTGTCCTAGCCATTTTGTCAGCAGTAATAGGGAAATACCAATAATTGTGATCAGAAGGTAAAACAACATGAGATTATTCTACAGAGATAGGATTGAGTTTATTGTTGTTTTTGAAACTTTTATATACTTCGTGCCACAGTATTAAGGATGATATTTTCCAAAACTTCCAATTTATATCTGTAGCGGAACCGAATTCTTTCAAAAAGGAAGTTTTATCAAATCCTTCAAAATCTGTTGACATAAGTGTTTCAGTAATTCTGGTAAATAATTTTTCAGATGAAATCTGCTTAATGGGAACTGCAAATCCTATTTTGTCCTTTCTTTCGTATATGACAGAAGGTAATACCTCCTTCATTGACTCTCTTAATATCCGTTTTGTTTTGTCATTTAATTTGTAGTGATAGGGCAAGGAGTTGGCAAAGTTAACTACCCGATAATCCAGAAATGGAAACCTTGCTTCAATCGAAAATTGCATCGAGCTTTTATCTGCTTTTATAAGCTGCTCTGGCAATGAGGTGTGCAGAAGTTGGTTTTTTAGCTCTTTATTAAGCAGTGATTTTTCCTGAGTTTCGACATGGGGCAAGATCGAAGGATGGAAAATATCGCTGTTGATTGAGGCATATTTTCCAACATCAATCTTCTCAGTTATCAATTGGTGTTCTTTAAGTAATATTTTAAGAACGATTTTTGTAACTGAGCTAAGGGAACCAGAAAAAGACTTTGATCGATGATAAAAATTTCGTACTTCTCTATCCTTGAGTAGGTCCGCGAGGTAAAATGGGATCAAGTTATTATATCCTGAAATAATTTCGTCAGCCCCCTGTCCTTCGATACTAACCACAACGCCCGCCTGATGCATTTTTTCTTTTAGTTTAAATTCTCCGAAATAGGAAAGGCCACCGAATGGCTGCTCTTGACTTAGGCAAAATACTTCTAAATCACTAATAAGTTCCTCATGGTTGAAGGTAAACTCTATTGCCGGAATTTTATGCATATCAACAACAGCCTTCATAAATTTTTCTTCGTTCTCAGCAGCATTTGGAAAGATGAGAGAATAAGTAGCAATGTTATGGCCTTTATTTATCTTTCGGCTTAAACCAACTAATGAAGACGAATCAATACCTCCGCTTAATGCAAAGCCCAATTTTACGTCAGAGCGCTCTCGAAGTGACAGGGACGATGCCAGTAATTCTGTAAATTGTAAACATGCAGACTCGAAATTTCCTTCAAATCTATTTTCTGGTATTTCATAGTACCGTTGTGTTGTAATTTCACCATTAAAGATTTTGGCAAAGCATCCGGGTGGAATTTGTTGAATTTCATTCCAGAATGTTTCGTTATTGTAGTTAGTAATCCCTCTGTAGAGATAGTTGCCAATTACGCCTCTGTTTTCTGTGCAATGAAATGCCGCAAGCAGGGGCTTCATTTCAGAAGAAAATGCAATACAAGTTGCTTTGTCCTGATAAATATAAAGTGGCTTAATACCGAAACGATCCCTGGCCAGAAAGAGACTGCCATCAATTGAGTCGAGTATAGCGATAGCCCACATTCCATTAAACCTTGTTAAACATTCTTCTCCCCAATAAATAAAGGCATTTAAAATTACTTCTGTGTCTGTATGAGTGTGGAATTCAAAGCCATGTTGTTGTAGCTCTTGGCGTAATTCTTTGTAGTTAAAAATTTCACCATTAAAAATGATGTGATATCTGTTTGAATAATCACTCATAGGCTGGTGTCCGTAAAAGCTAAGATCTACTATTGAAAGACGGCGAAAACCCAATGCGATGTTAAATCCAAAAGATGATTCTAATGAAGCGAGGTGTTTTTTACACTCGGACATAGTTTCTTCGCCCATACTTTTGACTAATCTTTTGCTCCGGTAGTTGTAAAAAATATATCCTTCATCGTCTGGCCCCCTGTGCCGTTGCAAATTGTTCATTTTCGCAAACTCAAAGGGGTTTATTGTATTTTTATTAAGCGCAATCAGGCCGAGAATTCCGCACATCAGACGTAGTTGTTGAAAAGAAAGTTGTTAATAAAGGAACGTTTCCAAAAAATCGGTATTGGCTCTCCAAGATTTATATTCATAGAGTTAATCGGTCTTTATCAGGTCAAGGTAGTCTTCAGCTTTTTTATTACAAATAGTTTTCCATGAATAACTTTTTAAAACCTCAGTTCGCAGGTCAGGAAATTTTATTGATCCATCGAGAATATTGGTGCAAGCGTTTTTCATCTCTTCTAAATCATTCGTTTGAATCCCGATGGGATTGGTAATATTTTTGTTTAGGCACCTTAGAGTGTTCCCAATAACCGGTGTCTGGCAAAAAGCTGACTGAAGTGGCAGCATTCCAATTCCTGCGAATTTGTGGTTTTCTGAGAGTGAGGGAAGGAAATAAATATTGGCAGCGCTCAGCCACACATGTATATCCTTTTGTATGATAGTTCCGTGTGTTTGAGCACCTGCTGCGATAGCTTTTTGGAAATATTGGTCGCTTTCAGAGCAGCCCCCGAGAATAAGTTTTAGTTTTGGGTATTGACTTTTTATTTCTGCATACATTTCTATCAACCAAT
>JBEGML010000383.1:0-3820 GCA_041183145.1 Bacteroidota bacterium
CGAGATTACCTGTTGCATCAAGTAGAACAGTTAAATTATTCTCGCTGAGATAAATGCCGCTTAATTCAGCCTGAGTAATTTCGCCATGTAGCTTTATGTTTTCTGCTAGAGTTTTGTTCAAGTTGGAATTTGATTCGGCTATAAGATGATCATATTGCTCCTTGAAGCTAATTTTTAACTCGTCAGTAAGGATGTACTCAATGCCGATACTGATGGTTGACACCAGTAAATCTGCAAACTTTTGATCGCTAAAACCATTAAATTTAAAATCTGATATTGAAATTTCTTTAGTGGAATTATTAAAAAATGGATGGCCACTTATAAACATCTGGCCATTGACGTCCAAGGTTTGATAAGGGAAATCAATTAGGTAATCTATTCCAATAACCAGTGAGTCATTGGATGGATAAATTTCTAGGTTTTTCACTTTAAATGCAATAATTGAATTATTCCATTTTTCCAAGTCTTTTAGCAATTGATTCAGATTTTCTTTGATGCTGGTATAAGATGCTGTTAGAGGGACTCTAATATGGAGACCTCGGTTTTGATAAGTATCGGTTTTTAAGGTAGGTAAGGCAGTCGGTGTTAGTGCTTCAGGTTTTTAAGTGAATAACTCAGTTGTTGCCTTAATACCAAAGATTGCGCTAGCGACATTGTTATTGGTTTGAATCCCGGAGAAATATGCATCTTGGACAGCAAGTCTGAGCCATATATTTTCTTTCTCAGACAATTGAATAGGATTAAAGCTTTTCGACCAGAGTTCCTCAGCCTTAGCATGAATGTTTAGATGATCAATTTCATTTGTAATGAAGGTATTTAATTTCTCTGTAAAAAATTTAAGTAACCAGTCAGGAATTGATATTTTAACTTTATCAAATAAAACAATCGTGGGATTGTCTATCCAATTTATATCAAATACAGCATTTGGTTTTAACTCCCAATTTTCTGAAACTATTGGAGACACAGAAAGGTTGCCAATAACGTCGGCGTGTACAGTTTCTTGAAGACCTATCCCTTTAACTTCTCCAGTAACTTTTATATGCGCAGGTACCGAAGCCGATAGACTGTTTTTATTAAAGTTTAAAATAATATCGGATGATTTTGTAAATTCGCCTTCAAGGTCACAATCAAAAGAAATTTTTACAATTACCTTTTTTTGTATGCAGTTTGAAATTTTTTCATTAAAAGAGACTAGTGTGGTTGGGAATTGACTATTTACCAGTTTTTGTATGGCGCTTGATTCGACTTTAGCATTGATATTGATGTCAGAAACTAATGTTTGAATTTCTGGAGGGGTGACCGCTCTTTTGGGTTGTTGGTTAGGTTCTTTTTGTGAACAACCTAGAAGTAAAAAGACAGATATAACGCCATAAAAAAACAGTTTTACGTTGAACTTCAATAAATCATTAGGTATTAGGTGTTTTGTTGTCATCATTATAAGTAAGTGGCTATAAGTATTTCGGTATAAAAGATTTGCAAGTCATTGAATCATCGTTGGAACAACAGCAAGGCTATCGGGCTGCATAGAAAAGATGTATAGCTTTGGGTTATTCCTATACTGAAGCATTTAGAGGGAAAATTACCCCATCTATTAACCTTTAAACTAGCAGGACTGTACTCTCTGAATTGCCACGATGGAGTTTTAGTGTACCGGTTGCAAACCGTTGAATTAGCTCAACAGTATTTCTTTTGATGTTTTGTATAAGATAAAAAATATCCCAAAGGGGAAGATAATTGATTGCATTAAGAATACAACAATCAGATCAATGATGTTTTTGGAAGCTAAATCTCCTAGTTCGATAATTCTGTTTCTGAACAATTTAGCGTGCTGTTTTAAATCCTCTAAGTTTGGGATGGAAGTAATAGTGGGTATTGGTATCTGCCATTTGTTGCTTACAACGGGTTCTGACTCCGTATTTTCGGTAAGATCCTCAGGGATTTTCGAACTTTGATCATTGCCAATAGCCTTTCCGAACTTACCCCATATATCCATAATAGATCTGCTGATTTGCGACTTCTTTAAATTGGGAAAAGGTAACTCTATTGTTTTGTTTGATTGATTTTTACTGTCAACAGGTACGATTTCACTAGGGGTCATGTTGTCAAATTCAGCCCCTATTGATTCAATTGATGTCTTACTTGATTCGTATTGATTATGCAGAAAACTATTGAACAAAGTATTGCTACCGATTGCTGTAACAGGTAATCCAAAGCGGATCAGCAGAAAGATAATGGATAACTTAAGAATCCATTTTGGAAGAGATTTTTCCGACAATGAGCATAAGAGAATAACCAGCAAAACCAGAGATATTGCAATTTTGATGGCGCTATGACCACTAAGCATGATTAAAATTTTTTGTATCCCAAATGCCAAGCTTGAGAAAAGCATGAAGTCTGAGAAAATCTCGATTATGTCATTCAAAGGATCCAGTATTTCACCGAACGAAATACCGAAGCCAACACCCAGTGGCTGTATGCTGAAATTGGTCGTTTGCAAGACAGAAACTGTAGCGTTGAGTATTTTCGCGATCGCAAATACTACCATCGATCGCTCCATGCCATTATCTACGTAGGCATCGGCTAAGTTATTCATACCAGAATACCAATTTAATGATATCAATGAGAACGTTGATACTATTAAGGCGGTGTTTTTTATGTGGTTTCTGATATTAATCATACGTAAGCCCATGATCTTTGTATTTAAGACAATTAACTATACTCCAGCATAATTAGATTAGTGTTTTTTGATCGTAAATGACGGTTTGTGGGGCAGCACATTGCCGTACTTATCGAGAGGCTTGATTTTGTCTCCCTGAATTTGCCATTGATCCTTGTGGTACTGCTTGTTGCCAAATTTGTCCGTTTCCACAATCTGGCCATTGTCTGGAAACGTATAAGATGGCTTGTTGTACTCAATGTTGCCGTATTTGTCTGTTTGGTAAATGCGATTTTCAGCCGCAACTGTGTTTACCAGTGATAAAAACAAAACTGTGCTCAATACTTAAATGTTCAAAGGTCTTCTCCCTGATTGGTTGTCAGATTATGGTGAAAGATCATGAATATGAAGTTTCGGCAATCCTATCTTTATTCTAATCCTTTGCTAGACTAAGGACTTGTTGAGTCTGATTCAGGCATAAAGCAAGAATTGTAGGGGTAAAACACTATCCTATTCTCTTACTGTGTTTTCAGGTTAAAAAAAAGCCGCCTCACTTGCGTGGGCGGCTTTTTGTTAGCTGACAGAGCGAATTATTTGCTCAAGTAGCTATAAACTGCATCGATAGCTTGGTCTTCTGTCAAGCCAGCTTTTTTAACTGGACCAACTTCCATGATTGCTGCGGTTGCTTTAGGCATACCGTTTTTGCCTTCTTTCAAAACTTTAGCGAATTGGTCTTTCGGCAATTTGCCTGCTTTGATCAATTCTTTTAATTGTGGGTTTGAAGCGATGTCGTGGCAAGCGCCGCAACCGCGACCGAAAGCGCGTTCGTAGATTTTTGAACCGATTTCTTCTGCTTCGTTAGCTGCAACTTGACCGCTCAAAGCCAATAACGCTGCGCCTACTACCAAACCAAATGCTTTTTTCATTATTGTGTTCTCTCGTTGTGATTAATAAAGAAGCTGGGTATTTATTAAAAACACACAGCTGATTTCAAATTAAGCGGCTAAAGGATAGGGAAAATCGTTGAAAAATTCAATCTATTTTCTGGAAAAGGGGCTTTTTCCTAATCGTCAAAAAATTCGCTGTCATTAGTGTCAAATTTTTCAGACAGTTTTAGCAATACATACAAGGCACCAGTGCCGCCAGCTTTGGGGGGTGTAGAAC
>JBEGML010000384.1:0-9506 GCA_041183145.1 Bacteroidota bacterium
TGCCTATGGGTATCCCTTCAAAAAGTGCATGCAGGCAAAGGCTAAGAAAAACAGTCCAGGGTATGATTCTGTTTCCATGTTTGTGAAAGTGCACATGCCCGTGCTCTAAGCCGCCGGAGAAAAAATCGAGCAAATACTGTACGTAAAAGCCTGCAAGTATCCAGAGGCCTGCAGATTCACCGGCTCCTTCATAAATCTCAGGCAGCAGATGAAGCAGGGATATGGCCATGAGGTAACCTCCGCTAAAGGCCAGAATCAGTTTCAATCCTCCTGCCTTCTTTTGCTCTATTTGCATCAGGTAGGGGAGGCCTCCGGCTACTCCCATCAGAAATAAGAGTATACATTGTGTGATCATGATTTTTTTCCTGCAACGATGATAAGCCGGTCTGAATCTTCTCGCACATAGGGCTCAAGCCGGTAGTTCCCAAAGGTATGCAGGATCTGCAGATTTTCCTGCTCAAGCAGCCCGGTGAATTCTTCTTTGGTGATGAGCCTTACTTTTTCTTCAAAATCAAAATGTTGTTTTTGGTCTTGCACATGAATCTTCTTTTTTACAAAGCCGTCTTGCTTTTGGGTTTGCCAGCTAAACAGAATTTCACCTGATTGTTTTTCTCCATTTTTAGGAAGGCCGGCCTCAACTTTTGTGGCATTTAGGTAATCTATCACCAAAATTCCATTGGGCTTAAGCGCGGATTGAATGGCCTGCATGGTCTTTCGTTCATCATCAACAGTTTCGAAATATCCAAAGCTGGTGAAAAGGTTCATAACTACATCGAAATAGTTTGTTCTAAAAGGCATTCGCATGTCGTGAACATAGAATTCCGCATCATTTTCGCAATTCTGCTTTTTTGCCTCTTGTATGCTGTTTGGAGAGAGATCGATTCCGGTGACCTGATAACCCAGTTTTTGCATTACCCTTGCATGTCTGCCTTTTCCGCAAGCAAGATCCAGAATGCAGGCATCATTCGATACATTTATTTTTTTGAGAATTCGGGGAATGAAATCTTCTGCTTCTCTATGGTCACGATGTGCGTAAAGAAGATGATAATATTCTGAATCAAACCAGGTTTGAAACCAGGGTGTATGTTGCTCAGAGGGAGGCACAAAAATGTTTTAGGTTAGCAGGCAATGTGTGTATGGGCTTTTCGAAAATGCCGAAAATGGTGGAGCCGCTGCCCGACATGGAGGCATAGAGGGCTCCCATACTGTAGAGCATTTCTTTGATTTCTCTGAGTTGTGGATATTTTGGGAATATGCTTTTTTCAAAATCATTGAATAATAGTTCTTTCCAGTTTTGAATGGGTTTAAGCAAAATTTCGGGGATGTTGCGCTGTTGGTCTTCCGGAAAAACTCCTGCATAAGCTTCTGCAGTGGAAATGTGAACTTCCGGAAAAACCAGCAACACAAATTTATCTTTCAGCGAAAAATCAAGAGGTGAAATAATTTCTCCTCTTCCCTGTACAAAGCATGCCTGGTCGTAGAGAAAGAAAGGGCAATCGCTGCCTACGCTGAGTGCAGCCTGATGCATTTCTTCTTTACTGAGTTTCAGGTCGAGCATTTCGTTGAGCAGGCGTATGAACCAGGCAGCGTCTGAGGAACCGCCTCCAAGCCCTGCACCAAATGGAATAACCTTGTGTAAGTAAACGTTTACCGGGGATAAATTTCTGAGCCCAGATAATGTATGCCAGATATTATTTAATATGTTGTCTTTTCCGGGTATCGAAAGCCCGGAAAGATGAAGGGACATGCCTTTTGCTCCTTCATCGAGCTTGGGCACTGCCTCCAGAACATCTCTCATGGGAATGGGCATGAATACGCTTTCAATATCATGGTAACCATCACTCCGTTTGCGGATGATGTTGAGGCCGAGGTTGATTTTACAGGGAGGGAACACCACCATACCCTGCAAAAGTAAGGATTAAGCGGTGTTTATGCCTGCGAAGTGTAATTGTATTGTTTAACTGTCCTGCCGAAACGTACGCGGACCAATTCATTTTTTTTAAAAAACCACTCAGATTGCCACTTTAATGATTTTGTATCTTTGAGCCTTAATCTGAGATATGACTGTACTGGAATTTGAAAAGCCCATTTTTGAGTTGAAAGAGCAACTAGAAAAGGTGAGGCAGCTTGCAGAAAAGACCGGCGTTGATGCCACTGCAACTGTAACTGAGTTGGAGGAGAAGATTCTGAGTAAGCGCAAAGAGATATATGCCAATCTAACGCCATGGCAGCGTGTGATGGTTTCGAGGCATCCTGAGCGCCCGCATGCATTGAGCTACATTGCCTACATGACAAACGGAACCTGGGTGGAGCAGCACGGTGATCGAACGGTTAGGGATGATAAGGCTATCGTGGGTGGTTTTGGCAGTCTTGACGGCCGTACTGTTATGTTTATTGGACAGCAGAAAGGTTCGAATACCAAGACCAGGCAATACCGGAATTTCGGAATGCCAAACCCTGAAGGCTACCGTAAGGCGCTACGATTGATGAAGCTGGCCGAAAAGTTTAATAAGCCCATTGTTACGCTTATTGATACTCCCGGTGCTTACCCGGGTCTTGAGGCAGAAGAGAGAGGACAGGGTGAGGCTATTGCCAGGAATTTACTGGAGATGTCTAAGCTTACCGTTCCTGTTGTTTGTGTAATTATTGGAGAAGGCGCAAGTGGCGGTGCGCTGGGAATTGGAATAGGTGATCGTGTTTTGATGATGGAGAACACCTGGTATTCAGTTATCTCTCCTGAAAGTTGCTCTTCTATTCTCTGGCGTAGCTGGAATTTTAAGGAGAAAGCAGCAGAGGCCCTGAAACTTACACCTGCTGATATGCTCCAAAACAGGCTCGTTGATGGCATTATTCCTGAACCTGTCGGAGGTGCTCACGCTTCGCCTGAAGAGGCGAAGGCCATCGTAAAAACTGCTGTTTCAGAATATCTTGATGAACTCAGGTCTGTAAAGCCTGAACTCTTGATTGAAAATCGTATCAGGAAATACTGCTCAATGGGAGTCGTGGAATTGATTTAAATCAATTCAAATCAAGTAATCCTGCTTACCAAAAAATCACCTATTTTAGAAACAAATTTATTGCTTCATGAAAACAACTAATAAAAGCTTAGCCCTTTCATTTTTGATTTTATTCTTCTGTGTTCCTTCACTTATGAGGGCACAAAGTTTTTCTTACCTGTGGTCAACCGGTGATACTACGGCAACTATTAATGTCAATCCCTTGGTAAACACTACTTACTACGTCGAGATTACCTATGGAGGAATCACTTATTTCGACTCTGTTCTGGTGACGGTGCAGGGTACATTGCCCACACCTACTGCCATTAATGGACCCTCGGGTGCATGTGCGGGTCAAAGCAATGTGGTATTCTCCACGCCAGTTATTCCGGGTGCGAATCAGTACAATTGGACTTTGCCTCCAGGTGTTACCGGAAGCTCCACCACTGATACTATCGTACTAAATTTCGGAAGTACCTTTACCGGAGGTGCCATTAGTGTCACCGCTCAGGATACGGTCTGTGCCACTGCTCCTTTCAGTAAAAATATCGCACTGTATAATGCAAAGCCTAATGTACCCGGAGCTATTAACGGCCCGACAACCGCAGTTTGCAGCGGCACCATTCATATTTATTCGGTAGTTGCCGTTAATAACGCCACATCCTACAACTGGGGAGTACCTGCGGGTTGTTCGGTTTTAAGTGGGCAGGGTACCAATTCAATAGAACTAGCCGTTCCTTTAGGATTTGTGAGTGGCAACCTGACTGTAAATGCTTCAAATTGTATTGGTACAAGTAACTCTAGACTGCTCACCATACGTGGCTTGCCGGCTTTGCCGGGAATTATTTCAGGCGTTACCTCAGGTGTGTGCGAGTTGACCAGCTCGCCATATTCAGTTGCCTCTGTTTTGGGTGCAAGCTCCTATCAATGGAATGCTCCCGTGGGATCGATTATTAGTAACCCGAATGGCAATTCCACTCAGATTACCTTCCCTCAGGGCTTTCTTAGTGGTACTGTTTCGGTTCAGGCCGTAAACGGCTGCGGCGTCGGTTTGATTCGTAGTTTGCCTGTCAGGTCATCGCCACGGACTCCAGCCTCACTTACCGGGCAGCTGAATAATCTTTGCGCTAACAATCCCTACCTGTATACGGCCGTTGGAACTCCGGATGTTACTTCTTTCTCCTGGACTGTTCCCGGGGGGGCGAGTTTTACCACTCCTACCCTTAACACCGCTGCAGTTACTTTTCCTAACACTCCGCTAACCGGTTTTATCTCTGTGGTGGCAAATAATTTTTGTGGTGCCTCCACCCCTCGTACCATTACTGTAACCACATCACCTACCACGCCTGCCTCAATAAGCGGCCCTTCAAGTGTATGTGCGCAGCAACAAGGAGTTCCTTTTTCTGTGACCCCTGTAAATGGTGCAAACTCTCTTCAATGGCAGGTTCCTACCGGTGCCAGCATCGCGAGTGGTCAGGGTAGCCCGTCTGTAATCGTAAACTTTGGAAGTTCCGCTGGCTTTGTAAAGGTTCAGGCTATTAATGCCTGTGCGCTTGGCAGAGTTGTTCAGAAAAGTATCAGCTTCAATTGCCGCACCGAGGAAGCTCTTCAGGAAGATTTTGATCAGGATGAAGAACCGGAAATGTCCGCAGAAGAGGAAGGTTTTGAAGTATTTCCAAATCCCGCCGCTCAGGAGATCTTCATCCGATGTAACACAAGATTCCCGGGGTCGGATACACAGGTTGCTTTGTTTGATGTTCTCGGTCGACAGGTATTTTCCGGGAATATAACAGGTCCCACCACTAGGGTAGATATCAGTAATCTCCCGGCCGGAATGTATTTTTTACGTGAAAGTACCAAATTCTCTAAGGCTATTAGAATTATCAAACAGTAGAAGATCATGAATCAGCATATCATTTTTTCATTCCGATTTACAAAGAAATTTCACATGAAAACAAAAACAACATTTGCATTTTTGGGCTTATTCATCATGGCAACTTTTTCTGTTCGGGCTCAGTTGCAATATGAAATTAACCAGCAAGGCGGTAATGATTGTCCCGGCAGCGGCGTAACACTCACGGTAAATCCTTTAGTGTCGGTAACTACTGCAACTCCAACCGGAATAGGTGCTGGTTTTGCAAGCTCAGGAGGGAATGTGGTTTACTCGGGTGGTAATCCGGTTGTCCAGCGGGGTGTATGTTGGAGCACTTTTGCATTCCCAACAATTTTTGGTGATTTTTCAAGCAACGGAACAGGATCAGGTTCTTTCAACAGTGCTATCAGTGGCCTTTCGCCAAACACCTTGTATTATGTGAGGGCCTATGCGGTTACTTCAGCAGGAACTTTTTACGGAAATGAGTTAACTTTTACCACAACTTCTTCAGTACCTGTTCCTTCGACTTGCGGAGCGTCCAACATAATGAATCCTTTGGTTTCCTACAGATCTATGACGGATCAGGATGGGAACACTTATAAAACTGTGGTTATAGGAAATCAGGAGTGGATGGCTGAAAATCTAATCGCCAGTCATTATCGTAATGGAGCGCTTATTCCAATTGAGACCAATACTTCAGCATGGCAAGGTTTAAGCACCGGTTCTTCTTGCTGGTATAGTAACGATAGCAGTGGTGTTCATTGTCCTTATGGAAAACTTTATAACTGGTACGCGGTGTCTGATCCCAGAAATTTGTGTCCCAGTGGTTGGCATATTCCAACAGATGCCGAGTGGACGCAGCTTGAGAATTTCCTTGGTGGCGCAGGTATTGCCGGAGGGAAATTAAAAAGCACCGGCACCCAGTACTGGCTTGCTCCTAATGCAGGTGCGAACAACTCAACCGGTTATTCCGGTTTGCCCGGTGGTTTGAGGCTCAATGATGGATTATTTTTTGACTTTACAACCTATGGCTATTGGTGGAGTTCCACGCAATATGACAATTCTAATGCATGGTTTCGTGTTCTCGGATACGGAGGCAGTGGTGTGGGGCGCTTTCAGTTCAATTACTCCAGCAAAAATCTTGGTCTTTCGGTTCGTTGTTTGAAGGACCAATAGCATCCTCAATAAATCACACCGAAATCAATTGCATCGGGTTCCATTTCGAGTTCTCCGATGATGCTCAAGCTTGATCTGCTCAAGGTGAAGAGGCTGTTGTTTTTCAGGTAAAGGATGTTATTCGGATTCGGAGATAGTCTGGCGGCTGTTTTTATTCCCGTTTCATTATAAAGCAGATTTGTCCATGATGAGGCAGGTTTTATCTCGTAAATACCTTGCTCTGCAGTCAATAGAAGCGATGCGCTCTGTACCTTGCTGAGGTAGGCGAAGGAGCTGTTAATTCCTGTCTGATCGATTAGCTCCAAACTATTGAATTGTCCTGAGTAGCGCCAAATCTGGCGAGGATTATCCTGACTGGTTATATAGATGGAGTCGTTGCTGGATGTGGCATCTTCAGCTCTGAAATTAAGGTTTAACTCTTGCAGTGAGAATCCGGTCGAAAAATTAAAGACGACAATTTTATCCGGATTGCTGAAGTTTTGCGGTTTCTGAATCACGTACATCAGGTTATCATGAACAAAAATTTTGTAAGGGTAATATACTCCCGGAGCATAGGAATATGAGCCTTGAGCAGAGCCCGAGATGCTGAACTTTCTGATATAGCCAGATTTTTCACCAATCAAAAAAAATGAATTTGTTGCTGTGCATGCTGAGAATCCTCCCAGTGTTCCTGATGTTCCCGGCCATGTCCACAATTCTTCTGCTGTCAGAGGATCATAACATCTGGCATCTCCTGCTCCCTCAGGAACAACGAGGGTATAACCCGATAAGGGATCTGTACACATGCGGGGTGATACCGATTGGAAGGATACGGTTTTATTTATACCCCCGTTTACATAAAAATTCAGGTAGGCCTGAGTTCCGGCTCTGTGCAAACTTACTAATCCTTCATTTGCAGTGGTAGCCGAATCATTGTAAAAATTCAGGTTTATAGAACTCCTTATACGGTTGCCATCATGGTCTTCTGCAAGAACAGAAATCCTGTACTCACCTTCTGCCAGATTTATTGTTGAGATATTTTCATTGAAGGAAATGATTTCATCCTTGTTTGAGAACTTCGCTGTGCTGTAAAAAACATTTCCGCTTTGATCAGAAAGAGATAAGGTGGCGTTTATCTCATCGTTGTTGTCGCTTACCTGAACCTCAACTTTCAGGCTGCCTGTATTTTTGAGCGTTAAATCTTTTTCGGGGCTTATCCAGACTATTGAAGGCGCAAGACCGCGGTCTTTCTTGCATGAAGAGAAGAGCAGCGGCACAAATACCATCAATAGTATTTTTATGTTGAAACAGAAAGCCGGCTTCAAAGCGAAGAGTTGTTTATTTATTAACAAAAATCCGAAAACTTTCCTGAACTTCAGTTGAGGAAGGGAATTATTAAGGCTGCAATTCAATGTCTTATGAATGTGATTATTATTAAGCTGATGCCTTGTTGTTTGCTTAGGTATCTTCACACTCGCAAGAGAAAGAGACCATATGAGTGAAATAAATGAAAAGGGCACAAATCGTTCCGGTGGAATGATTCGTCGTAAGCGCGCCGATGCCGTTCCGGCGCAGAGTGAGTTGGGAAAATTGCCGCCACAGGCAACAGATTTGGAAGAGGCTGTTCTTGGATCGCTCATGCTTGATAAGAATTGTGTATCTGCTGTCATGGATATTTTGAAACCAGAGAGCTTTTATGTAGATGCACATCAGAGGATTTTCGATGCCATCACCCAACTTTTTCAGGCACATAAACCCATAGACATCCTCACGGTTACCCATCAGCTGAAAAAAAACAATGAACTTGAAATTGTTGGCGGTCCGTATTTTATTTCGCGTCTGACCAATCGTGTGGCTAGTGCAGCCAATGTAGAATATCACGCCCGTATCGTGGTTCAGAAGTTTATTCAGCGTGAGCTCATCAGGGTCTCCACTGAAATAATCAGAGAGTCATACGAAGACCATACCGATGTGCTCGATTTGCTTGACAAGGCTGAAAGCAATCTGTTTAAAATTGTTGAAACCAATATCCGTCGCAGCTACCAGTCTATGGCGGGTATCATCAAAGAGGCCATTGCCAATATCGAGAAGGCGGCTCAGCAGAAAGACGGCATCAGTGGAGTGCCCTCGGGTTTTTCGAATCTCGATAAGGTTACCTCCGGATGGCAGGCCTCAGATCTTATTGTTGTGGCAGCCCGCCCGGGTATGGGTAAAACCGCTTTTGTACTGGCACTTGCCCGCAACGCTGCAGTAGATTTTAATACTCCTGTCGCTTTCTTTTCTCTGGAGATGTCATCTGTACAACTTGTTACCAGAATGATAAGCTCTGAAACAGAGCTGCCTTCAGATACTCTGAAAAAAGGCTCACTAGCCGATCATCAGTGGGAACAATTGAATTCTAAAATTACCCGTCTTGCCGACGCTAAAATTTTTATTGACGACACTGCTGCCATCAATATATTTGAAGTAAGGGCTAAGTGCCGTCGTCTGAAAGCTGAACATAATATCGGATTAATCATTATCGATTATCTTCAGCTCATGACTGCCGGAAATGAGGGCAAGGGAAACCGGGAGCAGGAAATCAGTACCATATCCCGCTCATTGAAAGCTATTGCCAAGGAGCTGAATGTTCCGATTATTGTTTTGTCTCAGTTGAACCGCGCGGTTGAAACAAGGGCAGCAAACACAGGCGGTCAAAAGCGTCCGCAGCTCTCCGATCTTCGTGAATCAGGTGCTATTGAGCAAGATGCTGATATTATCATTTTCCTTTACCGTGATGAGTACTACCGAATTTATCAGGATGAGAATGGTAACTCAACGCAGGGTATGGCAACCGTGATTATAGCCAAGCACCGTAACGGCGCACTAGAAGATGTTCCCGTGCGCTGGATTGCCGGATTAAGCAAATTTGCTGATGCAAACTTCTCGGGTGATGGTTCAAACTTTGATATGCCTACGGGTTATGATTTTGATGGAGATGCTCCTAGTATAACCATGTCCTCGCGTTTGAACGATATGTCGGAAGATTCAGAACCTCCCTTCTGATCGCATGTCAGGTCCCGAACTTCTTATCAGCAGCACTTCAAATCCGCGTATCAAAGCTTTGCTAAAGCTCGAAGATTCGCGCTATCGGAGAAGCAGTGGTTTATTTTTTGTTGAGGGCAGGAGAGAGGTATCGTTTGCCCAATCGGCAGGATATTTACCATCCGTATTCTTTTACTGCCCAGACATCTTTCCTGATTTTCATTCAGAACAGGCATCTGTTTTCAGAGTTAGTAAACAGGTATACGAAAAAATAGCTTATCGCGGAGGTACAGAAGGAATTATCGGAGTTTTCCAAAGTCGTGAACATGCTTTGCCTCAGGTATCAGATTGCCGTGATGGTGTTTATCTGGTGCTTGAATCGGTTGAGAAGCCGGGAAATTTGGGTGCGATTTTGCGCACTGCAGATGCAGCCGGCGTGAATGGTGTTATTTTAACAG
>JBEGML010000385.1:0-2992 GCA_041183145.1 Bacteroidota bacterium
CATTTAGCCACATCTCGGCACATTTTGGGAGGCCATCATCACTGTCTTCTCTGCTGCTGCGTTTCGGATTCCGGATTCCAACCATAATCACCTTCACAGCTGCAAGATTAGGGTTCCCTACAACGGTGATTTTATTCTCAGGGTTCTGACTGTCTGCAGTTTCATAGGGTATGGAAATATCCTGATTGTTTACATTCCTTGCCAACTTAGCTCTTTGCAATTCTTCAAATGCAAGATCCAGATTGTTTGCTTCAGGCCAGATTTTGTTTTGATCTTTTTCCGGACTTCCCCACGGTGTTACTTTCAGCGGGATTTCGTATTCATAGTAGTTCAGATCAAAGTCAGTACCCAGCCTGATGAAAAACTTTAGCTCGTCGTCTCTGAGGGTGCTTGGATTTTCTGCGTTGTCCGGATCGGGGCCCGGTTCAAGGTGAATAAACGCTCTGAGTCTGCGATACATCCTTACGTCGAAGTTGGTGACTTTATAGGCCGCTCTTCCAAAGCCATCCTGCAATCCGCAAGCTCTCAATGCAAGACTTTGTTCATTTAATTGTCTGAGGTTTGTGGTGGCCTGATCAATTTCTCTGATAATGCCGGGCGGGAGTGTATAGTTTACTCTGGCACGCTCGCCGTTTTCTTCCAGATTTACTGCAAGCACATCAAATTGTGTTTGACTCGAATTATCTTCCTGAAGGTATTCCCCTGGATAGCGAAGATCAAAAAGATATTTCCTCCAGTCTCCTCTCACAAGATCGAGTCTTGCAAAACGAAGCGTAACCTGTTTGTCAAAACCTTTGGTGATCATTCGCATGAAACGTATGCTCCTGAAATCCTGAATCTCTCCCACGATTCTATCCGGTTCGCGGAGTGGAATTTTGAATTGATACCATTTTATCTCTCTGGCTCCGTTGGGTGTTTGAGCGGTTGTGGTTGTAATATTGGTGATGTAATTCTGACCCTGCACCATATTCGCCGGATCAATTTTAATACGGTACTGATAATAGCTTTCGTTGAACGTGAGGTTGTTGTCTCGGTTAATATCCTCCACATTGGGGAGAGTTGTAGAGGTAATCGGATAACCATCTGGCTGTTCAACGGATGAATTTCCTTCAAGACCTCCGTAATATTTGTAACGATCAATGATACTTTGTTGAGCGGCATCTTGTGCTGGCCCCCGGAAATACTTAAAATCATCTGAGCTTGGATCCTCGACCGCTTTCTGATAGGCTGTTGAATTGGCTCCGAAGGCAGATGAAATTTTTGACACATAACTCGAGTCAAAAAATGTTCTTTCGAGGTTATTGCTAAGACCGTCAAGACCTACATCCTGAAATCCACGTGTATCCGGATTGTTGTCAAAGGCATTGACCAGTTGCTGAGTGAAGGGAATGCGGCCCCATACGGTTGAATCAAGTGTGTTAGGGTCTGAGGGTGGTTCACTTGTAGGCAAACCGTTTTCAAATGCTTTTCTTGAATCTCGTAAAATATCTTCGCTGATATCACCAAAATGAATGAGAAGCTCGCCGGAAGTATTGGGGTCGGGGTTGTCTTCATTATAGGGATCCATCAGCCAGAATTGCAGGTATTCAATATTGGCTGTTTCGAAGTCTGTTGTTTCTATCCTTCGCATGATTCCTCCCCATCTTGTAGTAGGTTGCAGAAGCTCTCCATCAGCGTTTATACCTTGTGAAAATCTACCAGGGGTAACGTCATAATTGTATGGACCACGTTCTTTAGGAAAGAAGGTAAGGTCTAATACCGGAATATTTCCTACCTGGTTCTGCGCAAGCTGTTTCTGAGGAAAAATTTCTGTCTCCAGTACTTCTCTCATGAAGTGGTTTGAACGCATGGTTTTGTCGTTTCTAATATGATCGGGAGTAAGGCTGTTTTGTCTGAAAAACAGCGGGTCTATCACATACCATGCAAGCTTGGCTCTGTTGAATCCTGATGTGAGATTGTTCACCAGCTGGGCCTCGGGAAAAAGATCAGGTTGCCCCTGCGGAATGGAGGCTATACTCCAGTTCTGCCACTGCCTGATGTCTATCAATGCCTGGCTGCCTTCAAAATCATCAACGTATGATACGCCTGATTTCCCTACAGAGCGATGATGGCCCGGAATGATATTGGCTACCTCGCCCTGAAGGCTTACGGTAGATTTTTCTTTGGTATCAATGAATGGAAGCCTGTCTACCATTTTTGTTAAAAAAGGTGCTTCAGTTCTGTAATTCGCATCTAGGCCCCATATGGTATTGTTTATGGGTTCATCCCCTTGATTTACCTTGAATGTGAGCGGGCGTTCTGTAAGATTGATAATTGTACCCCCAAGCGTAAAGTCTTTACTGAACTTATGGTCAATGTGCGTTCCGAATAACCTTCTTTGCTGGATATTAAAAGCACTTTGATTTTCAAGACTCACCTTGATGGGCTGCCCTGATGCAACAATCCCGTCATTGATAATCTTCACCCGGCCAAGGGCATAATCTACAGTGTAGTCAACATTTTCTCTAAGTACGTTTCCTCCGGCGGTTACTGTAACCGAACCCTGCGGAACGTTTGTGGCGTTCAGTGGAATATCAGATCCTGATGCAGAGCTGTATTGTCCTCTTATTTTAAATCTGTTTTTGGAGGGTATCTGCTGTGCGGCTGTTTTTGTTGAATCATAAAGTTCCTGAAATACATATTTATTTGCCAGCTGTTGTTCGGCCGGAAGGAACTGGCTTCTGAGAAAGGATCCGAATGGCTCTTTGACAGGGAAATAAATGCGGCCATTTTGTTTATTAATCGTAATCCCATCTATCATATCAAAAACGCCGTCAGGTATTCTTTCCTGTTGGTTATTAATTTTATCCATTCCGAGAATGCGCACCAGAACTTGCTTGTTAACGGCACCTTCAGGGATGAAATTAAGGTCAACGCCGCGCTCAAGGTTGGCATGCAAAATATCTAGACGAAAATCTTTCTCACTGATATTATAACCTCCTATACTATATAC
>JBEGML010000386.1:0-3360 GCA_041183145.1 Bacteroidota bacterium
ATCATTATTTCAATCTGCTGATATAATTGCCGGGCTCCACGGTGCTGGTCTGACAAATATGCTCTTTATGAACACTCACAGCAAAGTGCTTGAAATCAGAAAAAAAGAAGACAGTTTAAACAACTGCTATTTTACACTTGCTTCAGATCTAAAACACGATTATTACTACCTGCTTGCTGATCCTGTAGGCTCAAACTCACATGAAGGAGACTGCTATGTAAATGGACAACTTTTAGAATCAGTCTTTTCACAAATGATATCTTGAGATTTTACTGGATGAAAACTCAATCGGTAAAAGTAATTCAAAGAAGTTGCTCAGGAAGATCAAGCCTCGTTTTATCGAATAAAAGTTCACAGTCACGATCATTTATCCATCTGATATGACGTCCTGGAACTCCTGCAATTAGCTGGCCTTCTGCAATAAACGAATCAACAATGACTGAACCAATTCCAACAATGCATTTTGACGGGATGCTTGAGCCGGGTGCAAACCGCACTTCTGAGCCAATGTAGCAGTAGTCTCCTATTGTTACCCCATTCCCCTGTCTTCGGTTATGAGTCCAGATAGAACTATTTCGACCACCTAGTATCGTGTTTTTTCCAATCTTTACTTTATCGGTAAAATCTATGCGATGTTCAGCAGTTATTACTGATCCATAACCCAACTCAAACGTCGAATTTGGTTCATTTTTAAAGCTCGTGCGATCAATAGCGTTTAACACATTAAGTCTCAGCAATTCGCAATAATCGTCTATAACAACACGAACTCCACCTCGAAATAAATTAAATACACCAATATTAACATGTTTACCAATACAAACTGATTTACACCTCCAAAACATTGTACCACTTGAAATGCGCGAGTTGTCTCCTAATTTAAATTGTTGACAATCAATTAAGACTATACCGATTTGAGTATTTGTGCCTATGTCAAATTTGTACAAATAAATAAAACACAATCTTTTAACTAATTGAGGGCAAAATGCTAGAAATACTAATCCACTCAACCTACAGACTCTGTTCATAAACATTTTTATAGTTGTTTAGCTGCAGTATCTAATATCACATTCGCAAGCTTTGGAGCATACTTATCGAGTGAATAGTTTTCCCAGGCATTCTTATAACCAGCCCTAACTAACGAATTTCTGTAGTCTTTATTTACCAACAAAAGCTGTAGAAATCGATACCAGTCATCCTGACTCTGTGCAAGTAAACCATTAACACCAGAGAGAATGACCTGATTAGTCATTCCTACTGATGACGCTACGCAAGCAACTCCAGCAGCTTGATACTGAATAGCCTTAAATGCACATTTTCCTAAAGACCATTCGTTGTTAATAATTGGATACACACCTATATCAAAGCTGCACAAGTCTTCAATTTCGCGAGTTAAATCCCATTCAATATTTTGTACATCAACACCTGTAATTTTTATTGTTCTACTTGCTCCAATTACCTTAAATACAAAATGGTTGCTTTTACCTAACTCACAAAGTACATCAAGAATTAAATCAAGATATTGCGTAGTAGAATGAGTTCCAATCCACCCAATTATTAATTTTTTATCATTGCGATCGATATAGGATTTAGTGTTGTAGTATTTTTTACAGTCAACAACTGTTGGGATTATTGTTACTTGATTATTATAATTAAATGAGTATTTTGCCAACAAATCATTGCAGGCAATAACTTGGCTAGAATACTTAATTATCTGTGACGTTTTAGAGGATGATTTTATATACTTTACGATATTCCCTATTGATGGGCTTTTATATTTTATCCACAATGCATCATCGAAATCGAAGACCATAGGTATTCGCAAAATTCTGCTCACAATAAATTCGATTACTGGTGGTCCAAAATTTATAACTTCACGAGATATAAAGACAACATCATATTTGTAAAGATTAAAGCAAACAAACACAAGCTTGCTTATTGAAACTATCGCAGCAATTAGCTTACTAATAATAAAGTGCTGTCGACCAATCAGCTTAAATTGAGAAGAAGAATAGAAGGAAGAAAAGTCTGGTAGAATTCCTCGATCAATCAATATAGGTAAAAATTGAACTATTCTGTATCTTGTTGAAGCTGATTCGTATGGATGAGCTGCCAGAATAAGTAATCTTACCTTTTTCATCATTAATTCCTGGCTTTTAGAATCCTACCCTACGAATCTTCTTTACCTTTTGAAATTCCAAACCTACTATTGCGAAAATAATAAGCCAAGGTAAGATTTGTGCTCTTTGCCTGTAAACTAACCCTATATTTCCAAATGTTATGCTGTACAAGAAACCTAGTGATAGAGTAAAAATTAACAGTGGAAAAACATCAAATAATCGATATTTAAATACGTATTTTAAGCCAGGTATCAGCCCAAAAATAAATAACCACCACCAGAAAATCATTTCAGGAAATGTAAAGACCATTCTGAGACTTCCACCTAGCTGCCATGGAAACGGTGCAAGCAAAAGATGAACTGCGCCAATAATAGTTGCAAGAGTAAAACCCGATGTAGTCGTGAGATTGTAATCTGACACAACTCCTGAACCTTGACCAGCTGAGATATCACTGCGAAATTGCTGTACTCTCTTCAAATCATATTCTTCGATTTGCGACTCTGTTCGGGCCAACATTCCCGTCGATATCGCGAGTGGAGCCATTAACCCTACCAAGATCAAACCTGATATCCAGGTTGATTTGGCTCGTTTACCTATCTCTGGTAAAAGAATTGTAACAAAAACAGCAATGGCTGCGACTAAGCTTGCATAGAATCTAAATGGGTACAGGACGAAAATTGATGCTACACTCAGCAAAATATACTTGATACTAAAGCCGTTAATTCTTAATCGAAGACATGAATACAAAGCAACAGTTTCTAAAAAAATTACTACTGGTTCTTTTAACGTTTGGCACGACCAAATTATAAGTGAAGGTATAAAGGACACTAACCAACCAACTCTAATTGCTGTCCATTTTGAAAATAAGCTCGCTGCAATTCTATAGGTTAAAACAACAGTCATTGCTCCAAAAAAACAGTTAAGCGCTGCTGGAGGCAATCTTCCTGTCCACCCAGTAATAAAGTATAATGTTCCGACGAGATAATAATAGCCTCTGTGATGTTCCTCGAAAGCAGGCATCCACAATGATGGAAGATCCATCATTGACTTGTTTTGTCCGATCCAGGTACCTCCATAGAACTGCCCGATGAAATATCCACTGCTATCCTCGTCTCCAAGGATACTTGAGAATCCATATTCATATACAAGAAGAGAGGACATAAATCTGATAGTGATGGCGGAGAGAAACAGCTTAATCTGAAATCCTTTTGTTAATGTGTGATTTCTGGTGAGTGTTAAAGTC
>JBEGML010000387.1:0-6077 GCA_041183145.1 Bacteroidota bacterium
TTTATGCGCAGAAGCGTGCTTGAAAAAACCGGCTTGCTTGATGAAGATTTTTTCATGTACGGTGAAGATATTGACCTTAGCTACCGTATCACCAAGGCCGGCTATAAAAATTTCTATTTCCCCGATACGCGCATCATACACTACAAAGGAGAGAGTACAAAGAAAAGCAGTATCAACTATGTATTTGTGTTCTACCGTGCCATGGTCATATTTGCACAAAAGCATTTCTCTCAGAAAAATGCGAACACCTTTTCCATGTTGATTAACATGGCCATATACATGCGTGCCGGTATCGCCATCATCAGTCGATTTCTGAGGAGATTATGGCTGCCTGTTGTTGATCTCTTGGTTATCTATTCCGGATTTTCTCTTTTATCCGTTTTTGCCGATACGGGTATCAACTGGCTGCATCCGCTGGAAAAGGGTTTCCTGCCCGTTCTAATGCTCATTTGTTTTGTTGCCCTAGTTTTTTCCGGTGCCTATGATAAACCCATGAAGCTTATGAGTGTTGTCAAAGGCTTGTTCGCGGGCTCTGCACTGAGTTTTGTACTTTTTCACCTTGCTGCAATTCCGCTCCCTTTCGAACCAAATAAAATTCCTGTGGCTTTGTTATGGGCGCTCATTGCCTTGGTTGGTATAAGATATCTTTTACATCTGCTTAAAATTAATGGCTATGAACTCGACAGCTCTGAGAACAGAAGGTTTCTGGTGGTGGGTGCCAAAGATGAAGGGGCACGAGTGGCCAGGTTGCTTGAAAAAACAAGTATTATTCCGGGTTTCATAGGAACTGTGAACAGTGAAGAAACAGTTTATGATGCCAGATATCAGACGGGTCACATAGGCGAGCTTGCACAACTTGTAAAAAAATACCGTATTGATGAGGTGATTTTTTGTGGTGCCAATGTAAGTTCTGCGCGTATCATTGATCTTATGGAGACTTTCTCTCTTGATCAGGTTGAATTTAAAATTGCTCCACCCGGGAGTCTTTATCTCATAGGTTCAAATTCAAGTGAGAGCTCCGGTGATCTCTATGTAATTGATATTAACTCAATCAGTAAACCTTCAAATAAAAGAATAAAAAGGGTGATAGATTTTTCTGTTTCGATCTTCTTTTTTATTTCATGGCCCATAATGGCTTTCTTCATAGAGAAGCCTTTTACATTTCTTAAAAATATTTTCAGTGTTTTGCTGGGTGTTAATTCCTGGGTTGGCTATGCGCGTGCTACGGAAGATTCTACTGAACCCATTAAGCCTTTGCCACAGATAAAGAAAGGTATTCTTAATACCTCTGATTTTGAGTCCAGGGCAGTTTTAAGTTCCGCTCTCCTTAACCGTCTGAATCTCCTTTACAGTAAGGACTATTCTCCGGCTTACGATCTGGCCATCATCAGGAAGGGATTCAGAAAACTGGGCCGCTAAAAGTCTGTAAATTTTATCACAAGCAATTACGGCCTGATATGCATCCTGCTTTGATCAGTGTAGAGTTTTTCTTTCTACCTGAATAATAAATTTCTGCTTGAAAAAATCCTGCCGAATAAGAGTAAAAATTTCTGTTTTTTCTTTTAAAATAATGCCGTTGAATTCCTCATTAAGTTCACCACCTTTCAAGAACCACCAGGCATTGCCCTCTTTTGAAGGAATGAGTTTTTTGGTCCAGCCAATGATGTTTTTTGCCGGCGCTACCGCGCGCGAAACCACATACTGAAATTCCATATTAAGTTCTTCGCATCTCGATTTTACGCCTTGCACATTTGACAGTGAAAGTGCTTCGGCAATATGGTTTACCACAGTAATTTTTTTGCCGATTGAGTCGCAAAGGATGAATTGGCAATGCGGATAGATTATGGCCAAAGGGATGCCGGGGAAGCCACCGCCGGTGCCTACGTCGAGTATCTTACTTCCTGCGGCCGGTTGAAACCTCAATGCCAGGGCAAGGGAATGCCAGATGTGATGCAACATTATTTGAGACTCGTCTTTTCGTGAAATCACATTAATCCTGGCATTCCACTCTTTGTAAAGAGCCGGTAGCATGTTTAGTTGTTGGATCTGCTGCTCTGTGATTTGCGGGAAAAAATCCCTGAAGGCGTATTCGGAAAATGAGGAACCGTAATCAAGCACTTTCCTGATTTTTCAGAATGTTGTAAAGAAATTCTCTGGCACGAAATAGCTGTGCTTTCACCGTGCCAAGCGGTAAATCAAGCTTGGTGGAAATCTCCTCATAAGACATCTCTTCGAAGTATCGCATTTCTACAAGCTGCTTGTATTTTGGCTTCAGCTTTTCTACAACAACCCTTAGCATTTTGATACGCTCTTTCTTCATGATTTTCTCCTCAGGGTCGAGAACATCAGACTTGAGATCCATACTTGTTTCAGCTCCTTCTTCATTTACATATCCTTTGTCAATGGAGATGAGATGGGCTTTTTTTCTTCGTATAAAATCTATGCCGTTGTTCGATGCGATTTTGAATAACCAGGTGCTGAAGGCAAAATTCGGCGTGTATTGATGCAGGCGTTTGAAAGCCTTGCCAAAAGCCTCAATGGTGAGATCCTCAGCATCATCTTTGCTGTTCACCATTTTCATCAACATGAAGAATACAGAATCTCTGTATCTCGACATCAGTTCAGCATAGGCTTTCTGATCTCCTGTTGCAAGGGCAGCCTGTACAAGCTTATAGTCGTAGAGTGCTTTTTCTGTAAGATTCTGATTTATTTCCATGCATTTTTCTTTCCAATGGCATTCCCGGCCAGCAATCCCGGGTAAACGAATAACAGATATATCTCAAAAATAGGGGAAAATATGATCAGGTCTGTTTCATCAAGCCTTTCCATTGCTTTGCCTGTAACGAAAAGGAAAGCCACTACCCTTGCAGTAAGAACAGAAAGTACAATGGTAGATTGAAAGCCGCTTATGAAAAGACCTGCAAAGCTGAAAAAGAGCAGATATTGTGAAAACAGATAAAGGCCTAATCTAAATTTATCAGCAGACTTATAGTGTTTTGCCGTTGTAATATGACGGCGCTTCTGGCTTTTCCAGGCCTGGTAGGTTTTCTTGGGGTCAGAGTAGGTGAAGGTGTTGGAATCAATTGCTACCCTGATATTTTTTGCATGACCAACCCTGTTGATGAATAGATCATCATCGCCACTGCGTATATGATACTGAGCGCCAAAGCCCTTATGACGGAAAAATAAATCTTTGGTGTAGGATAAGTTTCTTCCAACACCCATGTAAGGACGTTTACCTGCTGCGAAAGAAAGGAACTGAAGCGCACCCATGAAAGTATCAAAACGAATGAGCTTGTTTAATATTCCCGGCAGTTTCTTATAAGCACCGTAACCGATAACGATTTCTGTTCCCGTTTGATAATGGGCCATCATCTCCCTTATCCATTGGTCGCTGGCCGGTTTGCAGTCAGCATCAGTAAGCAGAAGGTGTTCGTATTTTGCCCCCTTTATACCCAGGGTCAATGCAAGTTTTTTGTCATGCTCGCGAATTTCCTCCTCTTTCAGGTGCACAATATGAAGATTGGTATGTCTGCGTTGAAACTCTTCCAGAACCTGCTCGGTTTCGTCAACAGAGCAGTCATTAACCACAACAACTTCAAACCTTGGATAATCCTGGTTGAAGATTAAAGGCAGATATTCCTGAAGGCGCGGCCCTTCGTTTTTGGCACAAATCACCACTGAAACAGGAGGCTGATGGGAATTATTTTTCTTGCTTCTGAAAAAGGACAGCAGAAGATAGAAGCGTAAGAAGTAATAAAACTGTATAATAACAGCCACAAGGAAGGAGATGGCTAAAACCCAGTTCAACAGCTCGGGAAGTGCATACATACCTCACAAAAGTAAAGGCTGACTTTATACCATATCGCTTATCTTTGCCGAAGTTTACACGAAGAAATTAACAATCCACAGCAGGGGTGTTTAAATTTGATATCAAGGGGCTTGATCCCGGCAGCTCAGCCAGAGCCGGTGAAATCACAACCGAAAGGGGAGTCATAGAAACCCCGATTTTTATGCCCGTCGGTACCGTTGGCACCGTTAAGGGCGTTTATCAACATCAGCTCGAGCAGGATATCAAGGCGCAGATCATTCTTGGAAATACCTACCACCTTTTCCTCAGGCCCGGTATGCAGGTGATGAAAGAAATGGGCGGTCTGCATGCCTTCATGAATTGGCATAAGCCTATTCTTACCGACAGCGGAGGTTTTCAGGTATATTCACTTTCTGAGCGGAGAAAACTTACCGAAGACGGGGTAAGATTTCACAGCCATATCGATGGTTCAAAACATCTTTTTACTCCAGAGAATGTAGTTGATACCCAGCGTATCATCGGCTCTGATATCATGATGGCGCTGGATGAATGCACTCCCTATCCATGTGAAGAAGGGTATGCCCGGAAATCTATGCACCTTACCCATCGCTGGCTTGACAGAGGTATCGGCAGGTTTAAGGAAACTGAACCGCTCTATGGTAAGCATCAGGCATTCTTTCCTATTGTGCAGGGCAGCGTTTTCCCATCTCTGCGCAGGGAATCAGCCATGTATATTTCTGATAAAGATGCTCAGGGCAATGCCATCGGCGGGCTATCGGTAGGTGAGCCTGCCGAGCAGATGTACGAGCTTACTGCTTTGGTGTGCAGCATATTGCCTGCCAGTAAACCGCGTTACCTCATGGGTGTTGGTACACCTGCCAATCTGCTCGAATGTATTGCTCACGGTGTGGATATGTTCGACTGTGTGATGCCTACACGAAATGCCAGAAACGGAATGCTTTTCACTAAAAACGGCATTCTGAATATGCGTAACGAAAAATGGAAAACCGACGACCGTCCGGTTGATGAAGAGGGTACAACCGGCATCGATAAGCAATACTCGCGTGCATACCTCCGGCATCTATTTGTAGCAGAAGAACGTCTGGCAGGAATGATTGCATCGGTTCATAATCTTGCTTTTTATCTTGCCCTCGTGAAAGAAGCCAGAGCGCATATTCTGGCCGGCACTTTTAGTAAATGGAAGCAGGAGACAACTGAAAAAGTCAGCAGGCGCATTTGAGTATGAAGCTTATCGACAGATATATAATAAGGAAATTTCTGGGTACATTTTTCTATGCCATCACCCTGATTATCACCATTGCTATTATTTTCGATATCTCAGAAAAGATTGATGAATTCATAGAAAAGAAAGCCCCATTTAAAGCAATTGTATTCGATTACTATTTCAATTTTATTCCATTTTTCGTTAATCTCTTTGCTCCGCTTTTTACTTTCATAGCGGTGATTTTCTTTACCTCCAGAATGGCTTTCAATACCGAGATAGTGGCGATTCTCACCGGAGGGGTGAGCTTCCGAAGATTGCTGCTTCCCTATATGTTGGCGGCTTCAGTGATTGCTGGCATGAGCCTTTACCTGAACCATTATGTTATTCCTCATGCTAATGCAGCAAGAATAAAATTTGAACTAACCTACGTCAGACCCAGGTATAGAATTTCTGCAGTTAATATACACGGACAAATCAAGCCCGGCGAATATTTCTATGCCGAAGACTTTAATAATTTCGACAACATTGCAAGTAAATTTTCTCTGGAACTGATCAGCGATGGGGTATTGAAACGCAAGTTACTGGCTAACACTGCGAGGTTCGACAGTGCCACAGCAAAATGGCAGCTCACGCAATATTTCATTCGTGATATCAAGGGCATGAAAGAGCAAATTAAGTTAGGAGAAAAGCTTGATACTGTTCTCTCTTTAACCCCCAGAGATTTTGGAACACGCTCTCAAAGCACCGAAATGATGAACCGTCCTGAGCTTATGGCTTTTATTGCCCGTGAAAAAATAAAAGGTAATGATGAGGTGCCATTCTATGAACTTGAACATTATCGACGCACCTCACTGCCCTTCGCAACCTTCATTCTCACCCTTATTGGCGTAGCAATTTCAAGTCGAAAGGTTAGGGGAGGTATTGGTCTGCATATTGGCCTTGGTCTGTTGTTGAGTTTCTCCTACATCCTTTTTATGCAGATCACCAACACTTTCTCTACTAATTCTAATCTTCCGGCTTTGGTTGCGGTATGGATTCCCA
>JBEGML010000388.1:0-7575 GCA_041183145.1 Bacteroidota bacterium
AACAGGTACCGGCTTTCACGGACATAATGCCACCCCCGAAATGGTAAAAAACCTGGTAAATTTGGCTGGCAATCATTTCAGAATAAAAGCTGCAGGTGGTATCAGAACTGCCGATCAGGCTCAGGCACTGATAAGCGCAGGAGCACACAGTATTGGAACATCTTCAGGCATGGAAATGCTGAATTTGAAATAATGCGTTCACGAAAAAATACAACGGGCCAGGAACAGCTTACTCCGGATGAGATGTTATCCCGGATAGAAAGATATTGCGCCTGGCAGGAAAGGGCACCTGCAGAAGTGTACAGAAAACTGAATGAGCTGGGCGCCAAAGGCGAAACTGCCGAAATGATTCTTCAAATACTTCGAAATGACGGATATTTTGACGAACAGCGGTTCGCTACTTCTTACGCAAGGGGTAAACTCAGAATGAATAACTGGGGCAAAATAAAAATCAGGCTGTCGCTACAGTCCAAGGGAATAGGTCCGGAAGCAATATCACGGGCGCTCTCAACTCTGGATGACTCGGAATACTTCGAAATACTCAGAACTGTCATCCAGAAAAAGATGGTTATATATAGCGAAAGTGCCGACCCAAAGCGTAAGACTATTGAGGCGGCACTCAGAATGGGTTTTGAGCCCGAACTTGTATTCAGCGAGATAAAAAATCAGTTGGCGTAATCGCTCAGAAACTTGATACGCATGAGCTGGATCTCCTCCCAGGTTATTTCGTCGTCTTTCAACTCCTGATAGGCGATATCTATATCATCTGTCTCAGCCTCCTTGAAGTAGTCAATAACAGCCTCCCTCACATACTCGTCTATATTTTTATTCAGGTAGTAGTCAAGCCTGATTTTTGTACCCGAGTTCACAATCATATCAAGCTCATTTAATAGTTCATCCATGGAAAGATCGTTGCTTTTGGCAATGTCTTCCAGCGGAAGTTTACGGTCAATGGCTGTGATGATTGCAACTTTTGTTTTTGATTTGTTGGCGACTGTTTTGACTGTGATATCCATCGGCCGCTCAATCTCGTTGTCTTCGCAGTACTTTTTGATGGCATCAACAAACGGTTGACCATATTTTTGGGCTTTCCCCTGGGAAACTCCGACGATTTTGCTCAGATCATCCATAGAAACAGGATACTGAGTAGCCATTTCTTCCAGAGAAGGATCCTGGAAAATGACGTAAGGGGGCAAATTGAACTTTTTGGCAGTAGTACGACGCAGATCCTTCAGGATGTTCATCAGTGTCTCGTCGAGCACAGCTGTACCGCCCCGCTCATCATCTGCATCATAGTCACCTTCCTCGTAGTCGTGGTTGATGGTAATCTGAACAGGGTAGGGGGCTTTAACATACTCACGTCCGGCCTCGGAAACTTTCAACAAGCCGAATTCCTCTATCTCCTTGTAAATCAGGTTATTGATCATGGCATGGCGAAAGATGGAGCTCCAGTAGTTCTCATCTTTGTCGTCGCCAACGCCGAAGTTATCGAGTTCAGTAAACCGGAAATCCTTCATTTCCTTGGTTTCCCGCCCCATCAGATAGTCCATGACCGTTTTCATCAGGTAGTTCTCGTTAAGATCAAGAATACACTGAATCACATTGACCATTTCCTGCTGTACACTTACCTTTTCTTTGGGCGACTTGCAGTTGTCGCACATCTTGTGGCAATCATCGTCGTTATAGTCTTCTCCAAAGTAGTGAAGCAGAAACCTTCGTCTGCAGGAGGCTGTTTCTGCATAGGCAACTACTTCCTGCATCAACTGCGCCCCCATCTCGCGTTCAGACACGGGCTTGTCCCGGAGGAACTTTTCCAGCCTGAGAATATCAGCGTAATTGTAGAAGGCAATACACTTTCCCACAAGTCCGTCGCGGCCCGCCCGTCCGGTCTCCTGATAATAGTTTTCGATAGATTTGGGCATGTCATAGTGCATCACGAAACGCACATCAGGCTTGTCAATACCCATACCGAAGGCAATAGTGGCACAAATCACATCAATATCTTCCATCAGGAAGGCATCCTGCGTGTTTGCGCGTGTCTTGGGATCAAGTCCGGCGTGATATGGCCCCGCTTTGATATCGTTCACCGATAAAACCTCGGCAAGATCCTCGGCGGTTTTTCGGTTTTGAACGTAAATGATGCCGGACTGACCGCGAAACTCCTCCTTGATCACCTGGATAATCTGTTTGATAGTCTGATCCTTCTTGACCTTGGGTCTGACTTCATAGAAAAGGTTATCTCTGTTGAATGAAGAGACATAAGTATGCTCTCCGTCCATTTCAAGGTTTTTCACTATATCCAGCTGAACCTTGGGCGTCGCGGTAGCAGTCAGGGCCATAATTGGCACTTCTCTGGCGATAGCATCAAGCATGGTCCGGATTCTGCGGTATTCCGGTCTGAAGTCATGCCCCCATTCCGAAATACAGTGAGCTTCGTCAACAGCAACGAATGAGATATCGGAATTTTGAAAAAACTCGATGTTCTCCTCCTTGGTAAGTGTCTCAGGGGCAACATACAGCAGCTTGGTCTTCCCGTCGGCAATGTCTTGCTTGACGGCTTTCATCTGCGCCTTGGTCAGAGAGGAGTTGAGGAAGTGTGCTATTGAATCGTGATCAGAGTAGCCCCTGAGCGAGTCAACCTGATTCTTCATCAGTGCAATCAGCGGACTGATAATAATTGCTGTGCCTGGCAACATCAAGGCCGGAAGCTGATAGCAGAGACTTTTCCCGCCACCAGTCGGCATAATTACGAAAGTATCGTGCCCATCCAGCAAACTCTGTATGATGGATTGCTGCTCCGCTTTGAAAGCGTCGAATCCAAAGTATTTCTGAAGATTTTCAAGCAGGGTGTCTTGTCCTGAGGAGATCGCTGACATCTTGATTAGTATTAATTTCTGTTTAACCGGAATCCATTCCGGAATGCTGCTTTTCTGTACCAGATAAAAGGCCTTTTAAAAAAGCCGCCAAAGATAGAAAAACAAAACCTGAAACCTGAAAAAGTTTTTGCCTTATTTTTTGAAAAAAAATCTAGGCTCCGATATTTGTTCTGAATTACGGGTAAAAAGAAGTTAGAATCGGAATAATATTGGTCTTTGGCTGCTTTCCTTTGAGCCGCTACATTAACGGAAAGTCGCAGAAATATAAAAATGTTTTAAAATTGACGATCCCTCAAAAAAAATAAAACTTTTTGTTTTTTATTTTTGGAAAGTATGTACTTTTGTGTTCGGACTTCAACATGACTGTTGGTTTAAAATCAATAATTGTTTAATTGTCAATCTGTTATGCCATGATCTGGAATTATTTCAAATCAAACTGGTTTTCAGTGTCCTGCGTTTGCATACTATTGTTGATTGCAGTCAACAGGTATCGAAGCAAACTGATACATCAAACAGTCCCCGAGTTGCCACAAAATGCGCTGAAACCGGGTGTGAATGAAACTGATACGGAATTCGCTCTGGGTTCCGAAAAACAGGTACAGCGGCAATCAAGAGAAATTGACGCAGCTACCGCCGGAAGTTTTTTGCGCAGGTTCTCCAGG
The DNA here is from genome assembly GCA_041183145.1 of Bacteroidota bacterium. Classification (GTDB taxonomy): domain Bacteria; phylum Bacteroidota; class Bacteroidia; order UBA4408; family UBA4408; genus JBEGML01. Next base: position 3,539 of record JBEGML010000388.1, read on the forward strand.
GTGGCGGTAAGCGAACGGAAAAAATTTGGTATCCCTGCATCAGTTCTTCTCGGTACAGCATTTATAAACAGCCATGCCGGGCTCGATGACAGGGTTGAAAGGTCAGAAAACTACTTTATGATTCCCTGCGATAATGATTGGGAGGGTGATACTTACTCAGTTAATGGTTATTGTATCAGGAAATATGAGACGGCTTGGGACGGATGGCGTGATTTCAGTATTTATATGTCTGGACAGACCTGGTTCGGTGAGCTGAAAAAAGCTTCAGGGAAAGACTGGAAGAAATGGGTTAATGGTATGAAGGGAGAGGATATTTCAAAAGTAAGCGACTTCAACAGGAGGCTTGCTGAAGTAATAACATATTATAAGTTGTATGAACTTGACGCTGCTTCCAACTGAAATCAGGAAAATTCCGACATTCGCACAAAAATTAACCATGAACCTTACACTTGAAGGGAAAAATGCACTTGTGGGCGGAGGAAGTGCAGGAATTGGCCTGTCTGCAGCAATTGAACTGTCGAAACTGGGCGCCTCTGTCACCCTGATCTCAAGAACCGAGTCTGCGCTGAAAGAAGCCGTATCGTTACTCGATTGTTCATCGGCACAGCAACATGCCTATATTGTTGCCGACTATGAACAACCGGAATTACTTATAGAATCTGTTCGGTCGGAACTGTCCGGCTCGGTATTTCATATTCTGGTTAACAATACGGGAGGACCTGCAGGTGGCCCGCTGATTAATGCGGCCACTTCCGATTTTACCCGTGCCATCAATAACCACCTGCTCTGTAACCATTTGCTTGTTCAGGAGTTGGTACCGGGGATGAAGCAGGAGGGCTATGGACGAATTATCAATGTCATCAGTACATCGGTGAAGGAACCTATCGAAGGACTTGGAGTCTCCAATACAACCAGATGGGCTGTTGCCGGCTGGGCAAAGACGCTGGCAGGTGAATTGGGGCAGTATGGAATTACAGTGAATAATGTCCTCCCGGGTTATACCAATACCTCGCGGCTGGAGGAAATAATCGTCAAGCGCGTATCAGCTTCTGGTTTAGCCAGGGAGTCGGTTGTTCAGAATATGTTGAACAGTGTTCCGGCACGCAGGTTTGCGGAGCCAGCCGAAGTGGCAGCAGCTGTTGCATTCCTGGCAACTCCCGCGGCCTCGTACATAAATGGCATCAATCTGCCTGTGGACGGAGGTCGTACCAAATCAATCTAAAAAAAATGGTCTGACTTTCTGCGATGAAAGTCAGACCATTTACCTAAAAAGCCACAAACTGCTGGCGACTAGTTCGGATTGAACCCGTAACTGGCCAGTATTTTATCTTTCAGAGCTTTTCTGGCGAAGAAGATACGGCTCTTGACTGTGCCCAGTGGCAGATCAAGCTCATCCGCGATCTCCTGGTATTTGAATCCCTCGAAGTGCATGAGGAACGGAACTTTGATGCTGTCATCCAGTGATTCAACCATGCCGTTCAACTCCTTGAGCATAATAACTCCTTCTGCAGCATTGCCGGTGGCATGTGAGCCCGAGTTAATATAGTACTGATTGTCAGTTGTATCGAGAACTGTGTTGGACTTGACCTTCTTGCGATAGTTATTGATAAAGATGTTCTTCATGATGGTGAACATCCATGCCTTGAAATTAGTATCAGGCTGAAACTTGTCTCTGTTGAAAAGTGCCCTGAAAGCCGTTTCCTGATATAAATCCTTGGCATCTTCCACATTCTTGGTCAGATTGTAGGCGAAAGAGTGCAATATGGTCGTCAGACCGCTCAACCGGGTATTGAATTCAACGCTTGTCATGTCTTTTGCTTTTTGTGAATTTTTGGTAGGTCAAAGGTAAATGTTTGTTTAACAAATATCCAAAAATAATTAAACAAAAAAATGTTAAAAAAAGCCAAAAATAGATGTTTGAACACACGTATTTTATTAACTAATTGAATATCAGTTAATTAAATTAAATTGAATAATTCTTGATTGAAATTTTTGTTCAAAAAAAAATGAAATTTGTTCAACAGGTGGTTTAAACAAAAAGGTATCTGCAAAAACTGCGATGTCTAAAAAAAGTAACTGCGAGGCAACTATTGCGCTATTCCCGGTAGATTCTTTCCGGCAACCGAGTTGAGGTCGGTCACTACATATAATATATTATGGTCCGACAAGAACCTCAACCGTATTCTATACGTTATTAAGCCTTAACAATTTTTCGTGCGTTTCGCACACAATACACCTCCTTCAGTTCTCTGTTAGCAGAACCTTCATCATTTTTGCGTCCGGAACTAACTTGACATGAACAAGATTCTGATTTTGCTTATTTTTTTAGCCCTACTGTATGCCTTCGCCGGCTGCGGTACTTCTCATGCACCTGAAAAAGCTTCGGGGGCAGACTTATTTAAAAAACACTGCGTACTGTGCCATGGGGCCACGGGTACTCTCGGGCTCAATGGTGCCCGCGATCTTTCGAAGAGTAAACTGAGCCGCGAGCAGAGAATTGAAATTGTTTCAAATGGCAACGCTGCAATGCCTGTATTTCGCCAGATTCTGAGCCAGAATGAGATTGAAGCTGTCGCTGAATACACTTTCACACTTTCAACAGCTTCCAATGAATAAACAGGAACTGATTCTGGTTACCGGCGCCTCCGGTTTTCTTGGCACACACCTCGTACAACACCTGATTAGTAAGGGTTACAGGGTAAGAGCCCTGAAGCGCGAGCATTCTGATATAGGGAGTTTGCAATATTGCAGCGACAAAATTGAGTGGTTCAATACCGATTTGACGGATATACCCGGTCTTGATGAAGCTTTCTCTGGGGTAGATGTTGTTTGTCACTGTGCAGCAATACCTTCCTTTCATCCGAAAGACCACAAAAAAATGTACGCAGCAAATGTGGTGGGTACCACCAACGTGGTAAATATGTCGTTACATCACAAGGTGCGCAGGCTCATTCATGTCAGCAGTATTGCTGCACTTGGCCGAACACCCGGCAGGTTGCGTCTGGACGAATCGTGTGACTGGGTGGAAGGGAAAGATAACCATTACTACGGCCAGACCAAGCATCTCGCAGAAGTTGAAGTTTGGCGTGGTATCGCTGAAGGACTGAACGCTGTCATGGTGCTGCCATCTGTTATAATAGGTGTGAAAAACTGGAATGAAGGAATCGCCGCTTTCTGGGATAGGGTTGACAAAGGCCTGAAGTTCTGCCCCGATGGTAAATCCGGATTTGTTGATGTGCGAGATGTGGTGCTGTTTATAGAGCGAATGATTGGACATGATTTATCAGGCGAGAGGTATATACTTAATGCCGAGAATCTCAGTCACAAAGAGTTCTTTACCAGAGTGGCCAGGTCTATGAATAAAAGGCCACCATATATAATGGTAGGCAAGGGACTTGCGGAACTGGCCTGGAGAGTAGAACGTGCCAAAGAGTTGATTCTTGGCGCTACACCGCTTGTTACCAAAGCCAGTGCAAGAGCCGGAACTACACAGTATGAATATGACAACAGGAAATCATTGGGAATAGGTGGCTTTGATTATAAAACCGTTGATGAATCAATTGCCGATATGACTACTCTATACAAGCTGAGGAATAGCAGCAGCAGAAAGACACTTTAGCCTGATTTTGGGTCTTTTTGGTGTGTTTTCGATCTGTTTCTTAAGAGACACAACTTTTTTTAAAGTTTTTTTGAAAAACACTTGCTGAATTGGATGTAGTGATATTACCTTTGCGGCCGCTAAAGCAAAAGAGCTTGGCTCAAATGATTGAAATAAGGGATATCGGAATTCAGGTCTGAGAAATTTTTTCAAAAAAAAACTTCAAAAAACTTGCCCGGTTATCAAAAAGGTTTCTACCTTTGCGGCCCCAAACGATCAAAACAAACACGAAAGAATCCTCAGAAGTGAGGTTTTCATAAAGAGTTCATTGACAGGAAGGAAGCGAGAAAATAGGTAAGGGAAGAGGAGAGGATACCCTGAGTAAAGAAAGAGAGATGTTCTTAGTAATAAGAATATCTGAAGAGACACGATGGAGAGT
>JBEGML010000389.1:0-3269 GCA_041183145.1 Bacteroidota bacterium
GTCTTATTTTTCGTAGGTGTTAAAGACGACATTATTGGAACGGCGCCCATAAAAAAACTTACTGCGCACATACTTGTGGCTATGGTCATCGTGCTGATGGCCAACATAAGGATAAGAAGCCTGCATGGCATTTTCGGTATTTACGAAATACCACTATGGGCCAGTATCTTCATTTCGCTCTTTACCATTATTGTGGTCATAAATGCCTTTAACCTGATTGACGGTATCGATGGCCTTGCAGCGGGCATAGGATTTATTGGAGCCATTTTCTTCGGTTTGTGGTTTTCACTCATACGAGAAGTGGTGATGGCCACCTTGGCCTTCTCACTTGCGGGCTCGCTGCTGGGATTTCTTTATTATAATTTTTCGCCGGCAAAAATTTTCATGGGCGACAGTGGATCACTTACTATAGGAATGATCATGAGTATACTTGCGCTAAAGATGGTAGATCTTGATCCGCCCTCTCTCATAAGTCCGCTTAGCGAAATTTGCAAACCCCTTCTGGCCATCGCCATACTTGTTTATCCGCTAACCGACACGCTCAGAATTTTCATATACAGAGTGCTAAACGGCTCCTCCCCTTTTGCCGCAGACCGCAATCACATCCATCACCGCTTGCAGGATGCAGGCTTCAGTCACAGGCAAATTGCCTCTCTTCTTTATACTATAAATATCTGCATCATTGTGCTTGTGCTGCTCACCTATCGACTCGAGCCCACCATAGCCCTGCTGGTATTGCTGGGCTCCATAGCAGCGCTGATTCAAATACCCTTTTTGATTAGTAAGAGAACATTGAAAAAAAATTGAGCAAGGTGAGAAAATTCATTTTTCTGTTGTCTGTTTTAGTTGCGGAGATTTGCCATGCCCAATCATGGGACTTGCCACTGAACGATGCATTATTTCCTGATTTAAGCGAAAAAAAATACAGCATCCAGAGCACAGAATCGCATCCCAACATACAGAATTGGCAGATGAATGAATACAGGAGAGTATTGGGCGACTCCATACTCTTGCAACGAAGCGGAACAGAGCGCAGGCTCCTCAGCTCTCCATTCAATCCGTCTTCACAAAAGACACTGCATCAAATCTTCTTCATTCCCATCATTGGTGCTACAGGGGGCCTGCAATCTTCGGGCAAAACCTTTTGGGATCTTTCAGGAGGCGGCAGCGTAATGCTGAACCTGGGACGTAAGTTCAGCGCGGGCATACGATACACCTATCACCGAAGTACCCTGCCGGAATATGCCGACAGTTTCAGCACAGTGAGCAACAGCATCCCCGGATACGGAGCACCCAACAGATTTCCGAATGCACTTGAATACCGCTACGGTCAAGGTTTTCTTGCCTGGGAGCCGGGAAGACATGCGCATCTGCAACTTGGTTATGGAAAGCATTTTTTTGGAGACGGACACAGAAGTTTGTTGCTCAGTGACAACTCCCCGAATTATCCTTATGCAAGATTCACCGGTAAACTCTGGAGGTTCAGGTATGTGAGCATGATGGCCAACTTCAAAGATATTCGCGTGAACCCTGATGATCAAACACAGTGGCAGAACAAGTTTGCGGCCATTCATTATCTCAGCTGGAACATCCTGAAAAAACTTAACATCAGCATTTTTGAAGCCATTGTGTTTCAAAGCCGGAACGGAAACAGAGCCAGCGGAATTGAAGTTAATTACCTGAACCCCGTAATCTTTTTCAGACCTGTAGAATATGCCAACGGCTCGGCAGACAATGCCTTATTTGGCGCCAGTATACGCTGGAGCATCAGCAGCAAACTCTGCCTTTACGGACAAGTTATGCTTGATGAGTTTTTACTCAAAGAAGTAAGGGCAAGAAGCGGATGGCAAGACAATAAGCAGGCAGGTCAGTTAGGCTTCAGGCTGCATCAGCCATTTGGCATCAAAGGATTACATTTACTTGGAGAGGTAAACCTCATCAGACCCTACACCTATTATCACAAAAACACCTTACAAAATTACGGACACATGAATCAATCTCTGGCTCATCCGGGCGGAGCGAATCTCAGGGAGATGATTGGCAGAGTGCGTTATTTCAGAAATAAATGGATGATACAGTCACAGATAACGTTAATGCAGACAGGGCTAAACGACAGCAGTTTTTATGAATACGGGCAGAACATTTACGGAAGTTACTTTACAAGGCCGAACGTTTACGGCAATAAAATCCTGCAGGGAGTGAAGACAGATATTTGGTTTGCGGAGCTTACAGGCAGCCGGCAACTCCTTGAAGCAGGAGGTATGATTGCAGAGTTCAGAATTGCAGCCAGACGACTGTCAACAGCGGGCATCAGCAGAAACGATATTTTGGTTTCAGCAGGTATAAGATGCGCACTGGATCGCTTTTACTGGGATCGTTGACCGTATTTATTTCACCCGGTCGGGGTTATCACGAATGAAGCCTTCCCATCCCTTTTTTCTAGAAGACTTTTGAGCCACTGCAGGTTGAAAATGATGACATACAGCAACAGCCAGTGCATCAGTGGCATCCAGTTTCTCACCCTCAAGCAGTGCACCCTGAGTGCCCAATAGCCTCACCAGCATTTCAGCCACTTTTTCCTTGGCGGCATTTCCATTTCCTGTGACAGATTGTTTTACCTTTCTCGGAGAGTACTCTGTTACAGGGAGCTCTCTGCTAACTGCCGCAGCAATAGCCACACCCTGCGCCCTGCCCAACTTGAGCATACTTTGAACGTTCTTTCCAAAAAACGGAGCTTCTACTGCAAGCTCATCGGGATGATACTTGTCAATCACCAAAGACACCTCGCGAAATATACCCTTGAGCTTAAGATAAGGATCATCAAGCTTACTGAAGTTCAGGACACCTATACCCAGCAAGGAAAATTTCTGAGACACACTTTGGATGACAGCGTATCCCATCATGTTCGTTCCCGGGTCGATGCCGAGGATAATTTTTTCAGCAGGCTTTTTTATCATAAAAGTGATGGAAACTCATTTATCGCTAAGATTGAACGGAGAGGGAATCAGAGGTATTTTTCACCTGATTCACGCTTCCTGATTTCTCTGGCGGGAACACCATACATGATAAGATTATCTCCGCAATTTTTTAAGACAAGGGAGGCCGCACCAATAACGGTGTGTTTACCTACAGATACGCCATGCAGCAAAGTGGCTCCGATAGAAACAGCAGAAAATTCGCCGACAAACACTTTGCCGCCTGTTTTCACACCGGGGGCAAGGCTTGAGAAGGCCGCTATATGTGAATCATGGTCAATGCAGGCGCCGGTG
>JBEGML010000390.1:0-6359 GCA_041183145.1 Bacteroidota bacterium
ACTCAGGCATGACCCCTGAGGCTATGTCCATCATTGAGGAATTGGGCATCTTGTTTAAAGGGCCTATGGAAACTCCAAAAGGTAAAGGCGTAAAAAGCATCAATGTTACTGCCCGAAAGGTTTGGAACACCTATGCCAACAAAAGAATATTCCGCACCCTAAAAGGAGTAGACACCGTTTACTCAAAAGCAGGAATTCCCATCAACATCACCATTGTCAGAGAAAATATTGAAGACACCTATGGAGGAATAGAACATATGCTCACCTCAGACGTGGCGCTTTGCAGACGTTTTGTGACCCGACCGGGCTCTGAACAAGTTCACCGCTTTACCTTTGAGATGGCTAAACGACGTGGCGCAAAAAAGGTGGTGTGCGGACACAAAGCCAATATCATGAAACTCACAGATGGCTTGTTTCTTGAAACCTTCTATCAGGTAGCAAAAGAATATCCCGAGATAAATCCGTCTGATATCATTATCGATGACCTGGCCATGAAGCTCGTGGTAAAGCCCAATGAATTTGACATCATGGTTCTTCCCAATTTGCAGGGCGATATTATCTCAGACCTTTGCGCAGGATTGGTCGGAGGCCTGGGATTCGCACCATCTGCCAATATTGGTGACTTCATTTCGATTTTCGAAGCAGTTCATGGAACAGCTCCCGATATCACAGGCAAAAACATCGCCAATCCAACCTCGCTGCTACTGAGCGGTATCATGATGCTTCGGCACATCGGATTAGCCAAAGAGGGCAATATGATTGAGAATGCCCTTTTATCCACTCTTGAGGACGGTATACACACCCGTGACTTCGGAACACCGGGAACACAAGGAAAAAATACCACTGAATTCGCAACCGCCATCATCGAAAGATTAGGCAGAAAACCATCTGTAGGTGCTCTGCCTGCGGGCGAGAATTTTGAATACACCTCTTCCTCACGCCCCGTTGAAAAAAGACTCATTCAAACACAATGGCCTGTTAACACACAAGTTTGTGGCATGGATTTATTCGTTGAATTCGAACGTCAGCCCCTGGAACTGGCCAATCTCATTCAATCCCACATCAGCAATGATATGAAGCTGGTCACGATTTCAAACCGTGGAACGCAGGTATGGCCAACAGGCTCAGTTTTTACAGATTGCGTTGATCAATACCGAGTGAGAATTGAAACACAAAGTGGAGACAGCACGGAAAGAAATAAAATGTTGGTACTTGCTGCGGAAATCTCATCTTCGGTCACTGTTTGTTCAGTGGAAATGCTCACCCTGCTCGATGGAAAAAGAGCTTACAGTCTGGCACAAGGACAATAATACATTAGGTGACAGAGAACAGCGTTAGCAGCATACACCGTCTCTTTTCCAAGGCTCTGGATCTTGAAGACCATAGCTGGGAAGGAAGTAATCCTACCCGAAAGGAAGAGGACAGTCCGGAGGGGATTATCACCCTTATGGACGAACATGGCCGACGTCACAACAGAGCGTATTTTCTAAAAGAAATTCCTGCGGATGACTTCAGCAAAATTTACTCAGATGCTGCATTCCCGATGTTGCTGTTTCTCAAGAATCAGAACGCGTTGCAAGTTGTTTTTGTCTCTCAGGCAGGAAAAGACCGCTTCCACAAACTCATCCATGATAAAGGCGATAGTGAATTCATCGTCTCTGAAAATGAATTATTCAAAAACATATACATCCGTAAAAATCATGAAGGAAAGGAGGTTGTGCCCGTGATCACCAGCTACCCGGTTGAACCTTATCTGAGCAAACAGAGCGATGGGCATTTGTCTGTGGGCCAAAGGTTTTTCAAACTTCTCACTGCTCAAAAAAAAGAAATTTCCTACATCTACCTGTATGCCATTATTTCAGGAATCATAAGTCTATCCCTGCCGCTGGGAATTCAAAGCCTTGTTGGCTTTACTACCAGCGGACAGGTAAGTACATCCATTGTGGTCCTGATTACTTTTATTGTTCTGGGCATCATCGTTACAGGTGTTTTGCAGGTGCTGCAGCTTTCAATAGTTGAGTATATACAGCAAAGACTATTTACGCGAACAGCCTTCGAATTTGCATTCCGAATACCTAAAATAAAAATAGAGTCGGTACTGCATCAATACGCCCCGGAACTAATGAACAGGTTTTTTGATGTAATTACCTTACAGAAAGGCCTCGCAAAAATTCTGATTGATTTCACCTCAGCGGGTTTACAAATATTATTCGGCATTTTATTACTCTCTTTCTATCACCCCTATTTCATCTTTTTTGGCATCCTGTTGATAGCTGTGCTAATTGTGCTGATTCGTTTCACAGGCCCGCAAGGCCTTCAAACAAGTCTGAAGGAGTCAAAATACAAATACCAGGTTGCAGGTTGGCTCGAAGAAATAGCCAGGGCGATGAGCACTTTTAAACTGGCCTCCTATTCAAAACTACCTATGCAGAAAACCGATCATCTGGTAGGCAGTTATCTCAATGCCAGAAAAAAACATTTTAAGATCCTGGTCATTCAATATTATGGTTTTGTCATTTTCAAAACACTTATCACCGCAGGCTTATTGATTCTGGGTGTTATTCTAATAGTGAATAAAGAAATCAACATCGGACAGTTTGTTGCATCTGAAATTATCATCATCCTGATCATGAGTGCCGTTGAAAAAATGATAGTTTCTCTGGACACGGTTTACGATGTACTGACCAGCTTAGAAAAAATCGGGCATGTCACAGATTTACCCATAGACCCTGAGTACCCATCAGTATACACTCCTGCTGCTGAACACAAAGGTATTCATCTCAAAATCGACAAACTCAGCTACCGCTTCCCCGGAGGAAATGAGCCGGTGTTAAAAGATATTAGTATAGATCTGCCTGAAGGCTCACGCCTCTGCGTTGCCGGATTCAACGGAAGCGGAAAACGAATGCTCATCAATATGATACTTGGTATCATGGACAATTATGAGGGTAGAATACTATTCAATGGATTTAACCAAAGAGACCTTAACAAGGCTGCCCTTATGAAAAAAATCGGCGACAATGTCTCGCAGGAAGATTTATTTGAAGGAACCGTCATTGAAAATATCACTTTGGGCGATGAGAGCATTTCACATGAGGAAATCCGCTGGGCAATGGCCTTGAGCGGGCTTGAAAAATTTGTTAATGACATGCCAAACGGCCTCGCTACAGTATTGCACTATGGTTGGTCTGGCCTTCCCAAAAGTCTCGAGCAACGCATCATTCTCACCAGGAGCCTGGTGCATAAACCCGAACTCCTTCTCATTGACGATTTTGTATTAAATATAGACCACAAGGAAAAGAAAGATCTCTACAGACGCATTCTGAACTGCGGTCAGCCATGGACTGTCATTCTGGTCAGTAACGATCCGGGCGTAGCCGAAATGTGCAACAACGTTATCGTATTGCGTAAAGGCAGAATTGAGGCTGCCGGAAGCTACAATGAAGTTTCTGCAACAGGAATATTTAAAGAACTGATTGATTGATATGAGTAAAGAAAAAAAAGAAGAATTAGAAAATCATTTCGAAAAGACCGCCTCGCAGTTTTACACTTTCAGAACGGTTAAGGATCCTTCTTACAAGCGCAAGCTGGCAAAAGCACTTGGCGTCATCTTCTTCATTTTGTTTCTTACCCTTTTCCTGCCTTGGACGCAGAACATCCGCTCATACGGAGAACTTACTGCTCTGAATCCACAAGACAGACCACAAGTCGTTAACAGCATCATCGCCGGAAGAATTGAAAAATGGAATGTAAGAGAAGGACAATTTGTAAAAAAAGGAGATACCATTGCCCTCATATCAGAGGTTAAAGAAAAGTTCTTTGATCCATCCATGTTAAAGCGAATCGATGAGCAGATAAGAGCTAAAGAAGGTAGTCTGACAAGCTACCGTAAAAAAGCAGATGCCCTGCAAAGACAGATTCAGGCATTGCGAGACGGACTTACATTCAGTCTCAATAAGGGCAAAATAAAGGTAAAACAAAACCTCCTCAAAGTTCAGAGTGACAGTGCAGATTTCAACGCCATGCAAGTGGAGCTCGATATTGCGCAACAACAATTCCAGCGTCAGGAAAAACTCTACCAGCAAGGCCTAAAGAGTTTAACAGAATTCGAACAGAGAAAATTAAAATATCAGGAAAGCACGGCCAAAATCATCTCATCAGAGAATAAGGTTCTTAACGCAAAAAATGAGCTACGCAACTCACAAATTGAACTCAACAGCCTTGAAGCAGAGTATCTTGATAAAATTAGCAAGGCTGAATCAGAACTCAGCTCAACACTGTCAATGATCTTCGATACGGAAGCCGTGATTAGCAAAATGTACAATGACTTTGCCAACATGCAAATCCGAAGTTCATTCTATCACATCATCGCTCCACAAAACGGTTACATTGTGAAAGCATTGAAGTCAGGAATTGGTGAAACCATCACCGACGGAGAAGAACTCGTCAGCATCATGCCTGCAAATCCACAGCTTGCTGTTGCGCTGTACGTTCAACCCATGGACATCCCACTGCTGGACAAAGGCAGAAAAGTCAGAATTCAATTCGACGGCTGGCCGGCCCTGGTTTTTTCAGGCTGGCCAAATGTTAGCTTCGGAACATTCGGTGGTCTGGTTCAGGTCATAGATTATGTAGATACCAAAGGCATGTACCGGATTCTTGTTGTTCCCGACCCGAACGATGAACCATGGCCTCCCCTGCTTCGTGTTGGTTCAGGTGCCTACGGCTGGGCAATGCTAAAAGACGTGCAGATTTGGTACGAGATCTGGCGAAATTTGAACGGATTTCCTCCAGACTTCATCGGAAAAAATATCGATGAAAAAACAGAAGCAAAAGATTATAAAAAGGATAAGAAAAAAACTGAAGAATGATAAAAAAATATATTATCATCATTCTTAATATAAGTCTTTATCACACAAGCCTGGTTTTTGCATCAGACTCAACAAGAGTCATGAACATAACCTCTTTCACTGCCCGCATTCTTAAGTATCATCCCATAGCCTCTCAAGCTGCCCTGTTCAACGATGCAGCTCGTCAGGAACTCCGTATGACCAAGGGCCTTCTGGATCCAAGCGCCACAGCAAAATTCTACTCCAAAGAATTTAAAGGAAAAAGCTATTATGACATGTGGGACAGCCGTCTGATAATTCCTGTATGGTGGGGCACTGATATAAAAGCAGGCTTCGAGAGAAATGCTGGAGCGTATGTAGATGGTGAAGATCTTACGCCGGCGGCAGGACTAAGTTACCTTGGCATTACCGTACCGCTCGGGCAGGGACTGATCATAGACCAACGACGTTCAGCCATCAGACAAGCCAGAATGCTGGGTAGAGCTGCCGAAGCAGAGCGAATTAAAACCATCAACAAACTTCTGCTCCAGGCCAACAAAGACTATTGGGACTGGAGTTTCTGCTATCAGAAATTCCAATGGCATAATCTTGCATTTCAACTCGCCGATACCCGCTTTCGTATGGTAAAAGAAAGGGTCATCCAGGGAGACTTGGCCCCACTTGACAGCATAGAAGCAGGAGTAGAATTACAAAACAGACTTATCACGCTTCGTCAAAGCACACTCGAATTGCGCAATGCCAGATTGGTCATCAGCAACTACCTGTGGGGTGATAATGAGACTCCCTTTGAGATTGATTCACTGGTTATTCCCGAAGTCTTGATTAACGCCCTCGATTTCGACCGACCTGATAGTTTAAAAAGCCTGCTAACATTCGCACAAAACAATCACCCGGAACTAATCAAGCTCGATGTTAAAATCAAGCAGCTTGATATTGAACGAAAATTCAATGCAGACAAACTAAAACCAAAGCTAAATCTTGAGTATAACTTACTTAATGAGGGATCTCCATTCTCAGGAAAGCCAATACCCGATGGTATATATACAAACCAATACAAATTCGGAATGAGTTTTTCTTATCCGCTTTTTTTAAGACAAGAAAGAGGAAAACTTGGTATTACAAAAATCAAACTGCGTCAAAGTCGTTTAGACTATATTCAAACCAATAGGGAAATTACCAATCAAATTTTAGCCTCCTACAACGAACTCCTTACTCTGAAAGAGCAATTGAGAGACCAGGAGAAATTAACCCTGCAAGCTACCGCATTGCGCGATGGTGAACAGAAAAGATTCGACAACGGTGAAAGCAGCTTCTTCCTCATCAACACAAGAGAAAATTCACTCATCAGCCAACAGGTAAAACTTGCTGAGTTTAAGGCCAAAACTGCTAAGTCACAGGCATTTCTGCTGTGGGCAGCAGGTAAAAACTAAACCGGAAATTATAAGATATCTCAGTTGCAAACACTGATCAACGCATAACGGTTGCTTATCCTAATAGATAATACAATCT
>JBEGML010000391.1:0-4564 GCA_041183145.1 Bacteroidota bacterium
CTGGGCACTGATGCTTATTGCTTCCGCGCTATCTCCGTTTTCAGCGGGGGCGTATTTCTGTACTCCGCCTCAAATTGAAGACTTTATTTTCGCCAGACTGGTGCAGCAACTTCCGCTTGACAGATTCAAGGATCAAAGGGTTGTTATCAAGGGATGCAGTAAAAAAAATATCCCTGCTTCAGCCTATTTGGCTGCTGCAGAAAAACTCAGCCCTGTGGTTAAAAGCCTCATGTTTGGTGAGCCCTGTTCCACTGTACCGGTGTTTAAGAAAAAATCCTGATCAGGAAACACCCAGCTTCGATACCCTCTTTCTTTCGTTTTCGTCGAGAATGATTTTTCTCATTCGTATGCTCTTGGGAGTGACCTCCACATATTCATCAGCCTGGATATATTCCATGGCTTCTTCCAAAGAAAACTTGATGGCAGGTGCAATTCTCATTTTCTCGTCTGAGCCGGCAGCCCTGATGTTGGTGAGCTTTTTGGTTTTGGTTACATTGATGACGAGGTCATCAGGACGGGTATGCTCGCCGATAACCTGACCTGTGTAAATTTCTTCTCCCGGATCTACAAAGAAAGATCCTCTGTCTTGAAGTTTATCAATGGAATATGCAATGGCAGTGCCCTGCTCCATAGAGATGAGTGAGCCATTAATACGACCGGGAATTTCGCCCTTCATGGGTTCATAGGCATGAAAGCGGTGTGCCATTGTTGCCTCTCCGGCCGTAGCGGTAAGCATTTTGCTTCTCATGCCGATTATTCCTCTGGAGGGAATTCTGAATTCAAGATGCAGAAGATCACCTTTTGGCTGCATGATTACCATATCGCCCTTACGCTGACTTACCAGCTCAATGACTTTTCCTGATACAGGTTCCGGAACATCAATGGTTAATACCTCCACGGGTTCACAAACCTGCCCATCTATTTCTTTTATCAATACTCTTGGCTGACCTACCTGCAGCTCATAACCCTCTCGACGCATGGTTTCAATAAGGATTCCCAGATGCAAAATGCCTCGGCCGTAAACGATAAAGCTATCAGCAGAATCGGTATCCTCAACCTTAAGAGCGAGATTTTTTTCTGTCTCACGATAGAGACGATCCCTTAGATGTCGTGAGGTTAGGAATTTTCCGTCGCGTCCGTAAAAAGGAGAGTTGTTGATACAGAAAACCATGCTCATGGTGGGCTCGTCTATTGAAATAGGCGGCATTCCCTGAGGGTTTTCAAAATCAGAAATAGTGTCTCCGATTTCAAATCCTTCAATTCCGGTGATGGCACAAATCTCTCCACTCAGGGCTTCAGAAACCTTGTTTCGTCCTAATCCCTCAAAGGTGAATAGTTCCTTAATACGGGATTTTACATGTCGTCCGTCTCTTTTCACAAGTGTTACGGGCATGTTTTCTTTAATCACTCCACGAAAAACCCGGCCAACTGCTATACGTCCGATGTATGAACTATAATCGAGAGAGGTAATTTGCATTTGCAAAATCCCCTCTCTTGTTTCAGGAGCCGGAATATGTTCCAAAATGGTATCCAGCAAGGGTGTGATATCAGCCCCCGGTGTTTTGTAATCGAGGCCCATCCAGCCTTGTTTAGAAGAGCCGAATACGGTTGGAAAATTGAGCTGTTCTTCTGTAGCGTCTAGATTAAAAAATAGTTCAAAAACAGATTCCTGAACCTCATCAGGACGACAATTAGGTTTGTCAACCTTGTTGATGACCAGAATGGCTTTTTTCCCCAGTTCAAGAGCTTTCTGCAGAACAAATCTGGTTTGCGGCATCGGGCCTTCAAAAGCATCTACGAGTAGTAAAACCCCATCCGCCATATTCAACACCCGCTCAACTTCTCCACCGAAATCACTGTGCCCGGGAGTATCAATGATATTTATTTTTACGCCACTGTATCGAATGGATACGTTTTTAGAAACAATGGTGATTCCGCGCTCCCTTTCCAGTTCGTTGTTGTCCAGAATTAATTCGCCGGCTTCCTGATTTTCACGAAATAGACGGGACTGCACGAGCATTTTGTCTACAAGAGTGGTCTTCCCGTGGTCGACGTGGGCGATTATTGCGATGTTGCGGATGGCTTGCATATGGTTTTTTCAGGCGCGCAAAAGTAACTAAAAAGCGTTGTCCGGACTCAGTTACGACAGATTAAAAATCATGGAATAGCCTATATCTCGCCCAAAATCCACTTTTTGATGCAAATTCCTTAAAGATAATCCAAACATTCACAGAAGGTCTTTTTTTACTTGCCAACTAGGTTCTTACCTTTGAGCCAAGGAAAAACACATGGAAAAGCCCATCATACCCTCTTCATTTTTTGCTCAGGAGAATCTGGAAAAACTCAGACAAGATTTTGACAAAGCCCTTCCTTACAGGCATATTGTTATCAAAGACTTTCTGAGTGCTGAATTTGCAGATTCTCTTTATCAGCATTTTCCTCCTATAGACAGCCTGAATAAACATTATAATGGCTTGAATGAGAACAAAAGCGAAGGCAGTAATTTTGATGGATACCACGAGAATTTCCGAAAATTGCGAGAGGCTGTAAAGTCTGCTGAGTTTGCTGGTGCTCTGGAAAAGATTACCGGCATAAAAGGTCTTTTTACAACAGATGATAATCTGGGCAGTGGAGTTCATCAGGGCTCAAATGGCAGTTATCTGGATGTACACATAGATTTTAATATTCATCACCTGCGTGATTTACACCGCAGGCTCAATGTGCTTATCTTCCTGAATAAAAACTGGAAAGAAGAATACGGAGGAAAAGCCGAGATGTGGAACGAAGATGTCACCGAATTGGTTCAGGCATATACGCCTGGCTTCAACATTTGTATCATATTTGAAACTAATGAAATCAGCTACCACGGATACTCAACCATTCACGTACCCGAAGGTGAAACACGTAAATCTTTCTACAGTTATTTTTATACACCCATCGGAGATTACAAAGGTAAATACCACGATACCGTTTTTAAAGCACGACCTCAGGAGGGATTGGTAAAAAAAATCAAGACCGATGTAAAGGAAACGTTGAAAAACAGCGTAAAGAGAACCTTGAAAAAATTGGGAGTTAAATTCTGATGAGTGCCCCTTACGATCACCTCACCGAGTACACCTCATTCCCTTGCCACTACGCAAGGCTTGAGTGGCTTTTCAATACCATCCGCGATCAGGCAGCCGGACGGCCGGTAAGAATTCTGGATGTTGGCTGTGGAACCGGTAATATTACCATTCCTTTAGGTCTGATCCCAAACTCAACCGTTGTGGGTATTGATATGCATCAGGGCAATCTGGATGTTTCAGCAGCCCGCAATACCCTTCCCAACGTTAGTTTCGCTTTCAGTTACCTTCAGGATTATCCTATTGCAGATTTTGATTTTATAATTCTTACGGAGGTTTTGGAACATATCCCAAACTATCATGAGATTTATGATTACATCTCAAAAAATGCAGGAAAAAACATGCAGCTGCTGATTACCATTCCAAATGGAAGAGGGCCGTTTGAATTTTCTATGCAGCCGCTTTATCTGATGAGACGATGGGGAATGAATAATTTTATCTGGAAAGTAAAACGTTTGCTTGGAAAGAAAGAACCATATTCTCAAAATTACGACACCCCGCATGTGAACTTTTTCACGCTTCCCCGAATGCGTAAGGAATTAGCCCAGTATGATATGAAGGTTCTTGAATTGAAGAAGGCCTATTTCACCGCACCAATAATTGAAACCTATCTGCCTTTTATACCCTTAAAAAGCATTTCTAAGGCCGACAATAAGGTGGCTTCAGTTTTACCTGCCGCCCTTGCAAGCGGATGGTATTTCAGGATAGGTTTTGTCAGCTAAATTCAGCTTGAATTAATTAGAGACTATATGCTCTCTTCGCAGGATTTGTATTTACACGCAATTACAATTTGCACGAGTCCAAAACCTGTATGAATTTAAATCGCGGAAGCAATTGTTTTTAAATTCAATCTTCCCGGGTTGTGTAAGGTTAATTACCTCAAAGCTACAATCTCAATTTTCATATAAGGATAGTAAGGCAGGGCAGAAAGTTTTTTATCGGCATCTGCTTGATCATCGGCCATTATTACAAGATAAATACCTGCTGTTTCTCCTTTAATGTAGGAGGCCAATAGTGTTCCGTTATTTTCCCACTCCTTTATCATTTCCTGCTCTTTGGGTAACAATTTTATTCTGGTTTCATCGTCAATTCCTTGCAAAAGGATATCAATCATAAATTTCTTCATCGTGATTTCTGCTCAAAAGATTTTGTTGTTTGTCGTTTCTTTGAACTTCTCAAAGTTAACCTTTAATCTGTACTAAAATATTTTTGATTTTTTGCAGATATTATTTAGTACATCATCTATTCAATTATTGCTTTTATTTGTTCTTCTAAAATTTAATAAAAGTTTATATTAAGTTTAATTAATAAATAAGTGGCGCTTACTCTCTGTTTCCGTTTATTCAGCAAAATCAGAGGTTGTAAGTAGGAATGATAACGTATACCGAGACGGTAAGGAATGATGAGCTTTGTAATTAAGCTATCTGCCTTCTTATGTAAGG
>JBEGML010000392.1:0-5434 GCA_041183145.1 Bacteroidota bacterium
ATTTATTCGCATGAATCGTCTGCAAAATAAGCTTGAGGTTCTGATTGCTGAGGCACTAAGCGGTCAAACCAGGGTGCTGATGACAGAGGAAGATGCTGCCTACATCGATATTACTGATGACTGGCATTTTTTTAAAGACGGTAAGTCTATGTTGTGGAGCAGTGAAAAAAATGGATTCAGGCATCTTTACTTGCACGATCTTAATACAGGAAAGCAAATAAATATGCTTAGCTCAGGAAATTGGGAGGTTTTAGAGGTGTATGGTGTAGATGAGGCAAGGGGACGTATTTTATTTTCTTCCAATGAGGCCGATCCGATTGGTAAATCTGTCTGGGCCTGTGATTTGAAAAGCGGCCGTCGTTCGCGTTTGAGCCCGGAAAAGGGTTCGACTACGCTCAAATATGATCCGGGTTTTAACTGGCTGGTATTTTACCACTCAGAAGGCAACAGACCCGGCCGTGTAAGTCTTCATGCTCATGATGGAAAGGAAGTTCGCGAACTCGAGGGGAATAAGGCTCTGTTGGGCAGAATGGAAGAGTATGCCATTGCCAAAAAAGAATTCATGACCATCAAAACAGCAGAGGGCACTGAGCTGAACGCATGGATGATGAAGCCCGTCAATTTTGATGCTTCAAAAAAGTACCCTTTGGTTTTTGCGATTTATGGCGGGCCGGGGCATAACCAGGTGGTAAACCAGTTTGATGGCAGTAATTTTTTCTGGCATCAGATGCTCTGTCAGAAAGGCTTTATTGTTGTTTCAGTCGATAACCGTGGCACAGGTATGCGCGGCGCAGACTTCCGTAAATCAACCTACAAGCAGTTGGGGCATTTAGAAACGCTTGATCAGATTGCTGCGGCAAGGTATTTTGCCAATATGCCCTATATTGATGCTCAGCGTATCGGTATTCAGGGTTGGAGTTTTGGAGGTTATTTATCCTCACTTTGCATCACCAAGGGTGCTGATGTTTTTAAAGCGGCTATTGCAGTAGCTCCTGTGACCAGCTGGCGCTATTACGACAGTATTTATACCGAGAGATTCCTGCAGACACCTCAGCTGAATCCCTCCGGTTATGACGATAATTCTCCCATCAATTTTGTTTCCTCCCTGAAAGGAGCTTATCTGCTGGCGCATGGCACTGCTGATGACAATGTGCATTTTCAGAATACAGTAGAAATGTGCAATGCGCTCATAAAGGCCAACAAACAGTTTGATCTCGCACTTTATCCCGACAAAAATCATGGAATCGGAGGAAGCGCAGCAAGGCTTCATCTCTACACCAAAATGACTGATTTCCTCATCAAAAATCTTTGAGAGCATATAGGAATGATTATCTTCGCAATTCACACCTGAAAAACCATGGAAAATACACCAAAAGGACACCCTAAGGGATTGTACCTTCTCTACTTTACCGAGATGTGGGAGCGCTTCAGCTATTATGGCATGCGTGCCATTTTCACGCTTTATATGATAAAGGCCCTTCTCTTCGATAAAGCCTTCGCCTCTCAGATTTATGGAAGCTACACCGGTCTTGTTTACCTTACGCCACTGCTGGGTGGGTACATAGCAGATAAATACTGGGGCAATCGCAAGAGCATCATCTTCGGTGGTATGCTGATGGCCATAGGGCAATTCTTCATGTTCCTGAGTGGTTCCATGTACACCACACCGGATACTGCCATGATGGTCATGTTTACCGGACTGGGTTTCCTTATATTCGGAAATGGTTTTTTCAAACCAAATATCTCCACCATGGTCGGGCAGCTTTATCGCGAGGGCGACAGCAGGGTTGACTCAGCTTTTACCATCTTCTATCAGGGTATTAACCTAGGGGCATTGCTTGCTCCACTGGTTTGCGGAAATTTAGGTGAGGTGACTGACAGTGCCGGAAATATCATTCCGGAGTATTTTAAATATGGTTTTCTTGCCGCATGCATCGGAATGATCATTAGTCTGGTGGCCTTCGTTATGCTCAAGAATAAGTATGTGGTAACTCCGGATGGCAATCCGGTTGGTCTTCCGCCTCAGCTAGCTTATAACAGACAGCAGGAAAAGACGGAATCTGCACCTATAAATCCGGTTAAAATAATACTCGGAATCGTCGGCCTGATTGCCTTTTATCTGCTGTTCAATAAAATGCTTGAGCTCGATCCTATTGGAGCAATCATCTTTTCTTCGTGTATCGTTTTACCCGCATTGATTATCAGTGACAAGAGTCTCACCGCAATCGAAAAACAAAGAATCTGGGTTATTTACATCATCGCTTTCTTCGTGATCTTTTTCTGGTCTGCCTTCGAGCAGGCAGGGGCTTCTCTTACCTTTTTTGCAGAGGAACAGACAGACCGGGTGATTTGGGGATGGACTATGCCGGCAAGTTTATTCCAGATTTTTAATGCGGCTTTTATAGTAATCCTCGCCCCGGTGGCGGTATCTATCTGGTCATTCCTCGCTGCCCGCGGCAAAGAACCTGCAAGTCCGATTAAGCAATCTTTGGGTCTCGCCTTTCTTGCTCTTGGTTATTTTTACATTGCTATGGGTGTTGACGGTGTTCAACCCTGGGAAAAAGTCAGCATGGTTTGGCTGGTGGGTTTGTATCTCATTCATACCATCGGTGAACTATGCCTCTCGCCAATAGGTCTTTCTATGGTAGTGAAGCTGGCACCTACACGTTTTGCCTCGCTGCTCATGGGAGTATGGTTTATGAGTACCGCCACCGCAAATAAATTCGCCGGTGATTTGAGTGCGCTCTATCCCGAAGAAGTAAAAAAGCAAGCCACCCTTGAGGCTCCTGCAGCTTTATGCACGGAAGTATCAGGTTTTAAAATTTCACATGATGTTTTTGAAAAAAGTCCTCGTGAAATGATCAATTTGCCGGTAGCCCTTGTAAACCATAACGAAAAAGAGGCAAACAACCTCAGTCTGTCGGTGGGTAAAACCATGCCAGTCTCTGTTTACCACCTCAAACTTATTCGTTCGGCAAATTCAAGATTTAACAACGCAGTGGTCTCTGCAGATGGAAATGAGATTTACAGTGCGCGCGATGAAAAAACGGTAGATGTCTGGAATCTCAAACCTACCAAGCCCAGTTTTCTGGGTATGCAGGTGAACAACCTCAAAGACTTTTTCATGATTTTCGTTTACATGGCCGGTGCTGCAGCGCTTATTCTATTCCTTATCAGCGGTCGTCTTTTGAAGATGATGCACGGTGTTAAGTAATTTTCTTTGTCTGCCTATTAAATGCAAAAGATTGAGGAAGTATTAAGGAATCTTCGTAAGGAATATACATCCCACACCCTTGATGTTAGAGATGTAAACCCGGATCCATTTGTTCAATTCGGACAGTGGTTCTCTGAGGCAGAGAATGCAGGAGTGCCTGAACCGCACGCGATGAGTCTTTCTACAGTGTCTGAAAATGGTTTTCCAGATGTAAGGATAGTTTTGCTGAGAGGAATCGAGAAAGGAGGCTTTACTTTTTTCACGAATTACAAAAGCAGTAAGGGGCGAGACATTGCTTTTAACCCTAATGTGGCCATTAATTTTTTCTGGCCTGAGCTTGAACGGCAGGTAAGAATACAGGGAAGGGCGGAAAAGCTGAGCCCTTCAGAATCGGATGATTATTTTTTCAGCAGACCAAGAGAGAGTCGTATTGGAGCCTGGGCATCTTCACAAAGTGAGGTTGTACAATCACGTGAAGACTTGGAACTATCGTTCAAAACCTATGAAAAGAAATTTAGAGATCTTGACATTGAACGCCCTCCTCACTGGGGTGGCTTCCTGGTAAAGCCCGTCTGTTTTGAATTCTGGCAGGGAAGACCTGGCAGGCTGCACGACAGAATCAGGTATTTGAAAGAAACTCACGGATGGCAAATTGCCAGATTACAACCTTAAACCACCAAGAAAAATATCCCCATGAAAGTAAATAAATCCCAATACGACAGGACAAACGGCTGGAGAAAAATTTCAGGAGAAGATTTCTCAGA
Source organism: Bacteroidota bacterium (assembly GCA_041183145.1). Taxonomy (GTDB): domain Bacteria; phylum Bacteroidota; class Bacteroidia; order UBA4408; family UBA4408; genus JBEGML01. Next base: position 3,979 of record JBEGML010000392.1, read on the forward strand.
AAAATCAGATTTAGTCCTCGTTTTTGCTGCTACTTCGCTTATCTCTGATCCCGATTTTATGGAGAAGCTTGTTGTCAGCTTTCCTGCTTCTCATTATTCCGGATGCAGCACTTCCGGCGAGATTTGTGGCGCTGAAGTAAGTGATGAAACTGCCTGTGTGGTGCAAATTAAATTTGGGTCTACCACTCTACTTCAGAAAACCCTTCATATTGCCAGTGCTACTGAATCTTATGATGCCGCGCGCAGCCTTGTTGGTGAATTTCCCAAACAGGGGCTGAGGCATATTTTTCTCCTTAGTGACGGCTTGCATGTGAACGGCTCAGAGCTTGCAAGGGGCTTCAGGGAAGCAGCACCGGTTGGCGTTAGCATCACTGGAGGTCTTGCCGGAGATGGCTCTGATTTTAAAAATACCTTTGTCTTAAATTCAGAAGGGAAGGCGGAGCAGAATATCATTAATGCTGTGGCCTTCTATGGAGATAATCTGAATATAGGGTTTGGTTCCTATGGCGGTTGGGACAGCTTTGGACTTGAGCGCCTGGTTACACGTTCGGAGGGAAACATCCTGTACGAATTAGACGGTCAGCCCGCACTGCAACTTTACAAAACATTTCTTGGTGAGGAAGCAAAAAATCTTCCTGCTGCCGGTTTGAGTTTTCCTTTGAACCTTCGTTATTCAGCCGATAACGCCCCGGTTGTGCGTACCATTTTGGGTGTGGATGAAGAGAAGCAAAGCATCACCTTTGCGGGTGACATACCACAGGGAGCATACGTGCGGCTCATGAAAACCAACATAGACCATCTTATTGATGGGGCTGTTATGGCTGCAAAAACAACCCTCGGTAATATGTCCAAACCTGGTTGTCAACTTGCGATTCTTATCAGTTGCGTGGGTAGGAAACTGGTCATGAAGCAAATGGTGGAAGAGGAGGTGGAGGGTGTAAGAAGTGTACTCGGCGACCATGTGCTTATGTGTGGATTTTATTCATACGGAGAGCTATCTCCTTTTTCTAAAGGAGCAGATTGTGAGTTGCATAATCAAACCATGACCATTACTTCTTTTTGCGAGAATTGAAGTCGTCGGAAATAAAATATCATCGTCTTCTTGACAGGCAGTTACGTAAGTTTCTTCCTGACCTGTCTTCGTTGCCCCCCGAATTTTTGGCTTTTCTGGAGGCTGTGAATGCCGCTTATCATGATTTTGAGACTAGGCGCGAGCATCTTGAAAGGGTATTGGAAATTTCCTCAAACGAATTGTTTAAGGTTAACAAGCAGCTAACCACGCACAAGGAAGAGCTCGAAAGGATAGTGCAGGAAAGAACCGCAGAGCTTCAGAGGGCTACTGAGATTGCCAAACAGGCCAATGAATCCAAGGCCATGTTTTTGAGTAACATGAGCCATGAAATCAGAACACCTCTGCACGCAATTAGCGGTCTAACAGACCTGCTTCTGCAAGAAG
>JBEGML010000393.1:0-4344 GCA_041183145.1 Bacteroidota bacterium
ATCCTGTCTACCTGCGCAATTGCACAAACACTTCATTTCAGTCAATTCAGACAAATGGAGGTATTCTACAATCCGGCAACGGCAGGATTTTTTGACGGAGACTACCGTTTCCATGCCATACATCGTAATCAGTACAGAAGCGTGCCGGTGCCATATTCAAGCTTTTCTACCGGTGCAGACCTGCATCCAAAAATGATAAAAGGTATCCCCACAGGCATGGGGCTCATGTTCAATAATGACCAGGCGGGAGATTCCAAATTTTATACCAGACAGATCTTGATGTCAGGATCTATATTAAAATCTCTGGGCACAGACAGCACCATTAAAATTGGATTCGGTCTGCAGCCGGGAATCACCTTTATGGGAATTGATGAAAGCAGACTAACATTCGAAAATCAGTTTCAGGGCGACCGCTTTAATGCAGCAGCTGATCCCGGCGAGAATTTCACCCGACTGAAAGTAATCATTCCGGAATTAAACACCGGCATCTTCATCAGTAAGCAAAAAAATGTCAGAAATATCGTAACAGTCGGATTATCCTTACAACATCTTACACGATCCGAAAGAAGCCTCTTTGGCAATTCAGCACAATGGCAATCAGCCCGAATGAATCTCCTGTTTAATTCAACCATACGCACCAGTGAAAAAGGCGACCTTTTGCCCGAAATACTTTTACAAGCTCAGAAAAAATACGGGGCATTCGTAGCGGGAATGCGCTATCGCCATTGGTTACAGCCCATTGAAGGACAACCTACAGCTATATACGCCGGCCTGTATTACCGCGTGAAAGATGCAGCAATTTTATCTCTTCAAATGGATTATAGAAGTTTTACCGCGGGCATTAGTTACGATATTACCATGAGCAGCCTCAAGGCAGCCAATAACAGCAGAGGTGGCTTTGAACTTACACTCGTATATATTTTCCGTAAGCCTAGGCCGTTTATCCCGATTAAAAAATTCTGCCCGGTATATTTCTGAGCATTGATGCTGAAGATTTTATTCCACTGAAGTCTGATGCTTAAGACATAACATAATATCCTGGTACGAATATCCACGTTGCAAACCAAAACGGATCAGCTTTGCCTTCTTTTTTGTATCATCCGGCTCCTTAAGCATATTCCATTTTTTTAAAATCTCCTTTCTCATCATATCAGTATAATCTGATTGCGGCAAATTACGAAGTGCCTCAGCTATAACCGTTTCAGATATTCCATGCTTCCTCAAAGCATCGCTAAGTTTCACCTTTCCCCATTTACGGGAGCTGGTCTTGCCTCTAACAAAAAGTTCAGCAAAACGCTTTTCATTCACAAAATCATGCTCAAAAAGATGGTCCTCAAAACTCTTTGCCAGCATTTCATCATCACAAAGTTGAATTAGTCTGCGACGAATTTCAGCGGGCGAACGTTCCTGCATCGCACAATATCGATAAATTTTTGAAAGAACCTCTTGTTCGGTATACATAAACAACAAGCGAATTGCTGGGAATACCAACGAAAATAATCAAATTTGCGAAATGAACTCTACAGCTGCAATTGCAGGAGCAACTGGATTAACAGGACAGTCACTACTGAAGCTACTTGAACATGATAAGAGGTTTTCGAGATTGTTTGTACTCTCAAGAAAATCAATCAAAACAACTTCAGGCAAAACAGAATTAATCCTTACCGACTTCGAGGATCAAAACTGGAAAAAAGCCTTCCCGGCCGATGTTTTTTTTTGCTGCCTTGGAACAACCATGAAGAAAGCCGGTTCAAAAGAAGCTTTTCGTTCCGTTGACTTTGATCTTGTTTTGCAACTCGCTAGCCTCGCAAAACTGAGAGGTTGCCGACAGTTTATTGGAATCTCCTCCCTTGGAGCGAATAAGGAATCATCAAACTTTTACCTGAAAACAAAAGGACAAATAGAAGCTGCCATAACTCAACTCGGATTCGAATCATGCACTTTCGTCAGACCATCACTGCTTCTGGGCTCCAGAAATGAAAATCGTCCCGGTGAAAAAATCGGAATTTTACTTACCCGGCTTTTAAATCCGCTTTTGGTAGGCCCGCTAAAAAAATACCGAGGCATTTCCAGCGATACAGTCGCAGCCGCAATGCTCTCTATCGCTACAGAAGAAAAACCGGGAACAAGAATTATCGAATCAGACCAACTATATAAATTTTCCTGATGCTATCAGTTAACCAACTTACAGCAGGCTTCGGTGGCCGAATGCTTTTCGAAAACATATCCTTTCTGGTCACACGCAAAGATCGCGTTGGCTTGGTCGGGAAAAACGGAGCAGGTAAATCAACCCTTCTTAGAATCATTGCCGGACAGCAACTTCCAGAATCAGGAAATATTGCGATGCAAAAAGAACTGAGTCTTGGCTATTTGAGTCAGGACATCGTAAGGGGAAGCAATAAATCTGTCGCAGAGGAGGCAGCATCGGCATTTGAAGAAGCAAATGCACTGCAACAGGAAATGGAAAAAGTTGCTCATGAACTTGCTACACGAACAGACTTTGAAAATCCTAACTATATGAAGCTTGCAGAGCATTATCAGCATCTGCATGACCGTTTCGAAATGATTGATGGACATACCTCTGAGGGAGACATGGAAAAAGTGTTGCTGGGTCTTGGCTTCGAAAGAACTGATTTCACAAGACCATGCACTGAATTCAGCGGAGGCTGGAGAATGCGCATCGAGCTCGCAAGAATATTACTCAGAAGACCTGATCTAATACTGCTTGATGAACCCACCAATCACCTGGATATTGAATCTATTCAGTGGCTTGAAGATTTTCTGGAGACCTATCCGGGTGCAGTGGTTTTGGTTTCACATGATAAAGCGCTTCTCGACCACTTAACGAACAGAACAATAGAGATAACATCAGGTAAAATATATGATTTCAAAACCAACTATTCCGGTTATATCTCTCAAAGAGAAGAAAGAATTTCACAACAACAATCAGCTAAGAAAAATCAGGATAAGTTTATAGAACACACCGAAGAGTTGATTAATAAATTCAGGGCAAAGAAAAATAAAGCCTCTTTCGCTCAATCACTCATCAAAAAACTAGATAAACTTGAGAGAGTTGAAGTTGATGAACTGGATACCAGAAGCATGAAGTTCCGCTTCCCGCCGGCAGAAAGAGCAGGTAAAATAGTACTTAGAACCGAGGCCCTGGAAAAATCCTTTGGTGAAAAAATGATCTTTTCAGAACTCAGCATTGAAATTGAAAGAGCTGAAAAAGTAGCACTTGCAGGCCGCAACGGCGAGGGAAAATCAACCTTTGTAAAAGTGATTGCAGGCTTGCTTCCCTATGGAGGAAACTATGAAATAGGCCACAATGTGAAACTAGGTTATTTCGCACAAAATCAAGCAGAACTTTTACAAGGTGACATCACTGTTCTGGAGACCATTGAAAATGAAGCCAAAGGAGATATGAGAAAAGAAGCCAGGAATATTCTTGGCATGTTTCTTTTCAGCGGCGATGACGTTTTTAAAAAGGTAAGTGTCCTCAGCGGCGGAGAAAGAAATCGCCTTGCCCTGTGCAAGCTGCTCTTAGAGCCATACAATCTGCTGGTGCTTGATGAGCCTACAAACCACCTTGACCTAAAAAGCAAAGAGGTACTTAAACAAGCACTCCTTCAGTTCGATGGTACGCTCATTCTGGTATCTCACGACCGCGATTTTCTGCACGGCCTTACAAACAGAATAATTTATTTTAAGCATGGGAAGGTAAAATCAATACCGGGCGGAATTCAAGAATTCATGGAAGCACAGAAGATTGAACACCTTCGTCATGCAGGCAACGAAAAAACACTAAAAAAAAGCAAAGAAGAAAACAAACAAACAGAAAAAGCACAAACTAAGCAAGATCCCGTCGAGAAAAAAGAATATGACAAGCGCAGAAAAAAATTAGATAGCCAGATAAAAAAAGCAGAAGAAGAAATTGCTGCACTTGAGTTGAAAGAAAAGGCTCTTACGCTGGAATTGGCTAACCCTGATTTATATGGCAATCAAAATATATTCAAGGAAAAACTTACACAACATCAAATAGTTCTCAAGCAACTTGAACAAAAAATGAATGATTGGGAAAAGTGGGTAGAAGAAGCAAAAAGATGCTGATCATTTCGACTTATCCTGCATCATCCTCACCATTTTCAGTACAACACTACGCGGAGTTATAGAAACCGATTTGGCCATAATTGAATTCAAAAAACCATGAACCGCCACACGCTTTCCTCTCATCATGGCTTCATAACCATAAGCAGCTACCTCTGCTGAACCAGGCATCTTCCAGCCTTTCACCAATCTACTTTCTTCCATAGCTGCAACTTGCTGAAATGCGCTCTCGGTAGG
>JBEGML010000394.1:0-5443 GCA_041183145.1 Bacteroidota bacterium
GGATCTCGATAACTTAGTGTGATCTGATCAACTAGATTTCTGCTGCCTGAATAAATCAATTCAGTGGGGATTTCGTTATCAAAACTCTCCGGAAATTCTTCCGCATAACGTTTGTTCAAAACATCATGCCTTGCAGATGTCAGGCCATTACTCCCAATTCCACTGTTGTATTCTTTTTCATAGGTTGCACAACCATCAGAGGCAAATCCGATAATGATATCCCCCGGGCTGATTTTTTCGTTGGTAATAACAGTTGATCTTTTTTGTCGTGAAATGACAGTCGAGTCAACAATGACAGTTTTTACCACGTCTCCGACATCTGCAGTCTCCCCACCAGTGTTTGAGATTTCAATACCGAAGGATCTCAAATCAGTCATAACCGATTCCGCCCCTTCAATCAGCATTTTTATGATTTCCCCGGGAATTTTTTTCTTGTTGCGACCTATGGTACTGCTGACCAGAAACTGCTCACTGAAACCTGCACACAATAAATCGTCAATATTCATAATGAGGGCATCCTGAGCTATTCCGCGCCATACTGATGCATCCCCGGTTTCCTTCCAATATAGGTATGCCAATGCTGATTTAGTTCCGGCACCATCTGCGTGCATGGCCAGGCAATATTCAGAATCAAGCGATAGTAGGTCGGGAATTATTTTACAAAAGGACTTCCCGAACAAGCCTTTACTTAAATTGCTAATGGCTTGATGCACTTCATTTTTGGAGGAGGAAACCCCGCGCGCATCGTATCTTCCTGACTTTTCAATCATGCGGTAAAATTATGAGAATGTTCGCTTTTTAAAAAAGAAAAGGCCACCTTGTGGTGGCCTTTTCTTTGGTGGGAAGACTCTACTCTTCTTCTTCGACCATTTCTACCTTCGGTTTGAGCTTACTGTTCGGATCTTCCTTGGGAACATAGTTCTCTCGCAAAATCTTAAACTCAGTACGACGGTTTTTTTGGTGAAGTGCTTCTTTTTCTTGATCTGTGGCGGCTTTATTGATCTCAGCATCAGAGATCAAGGGGCGATTTTCACCGTATCCCTTGGCTGCTAGTCTGTCGCCTGCAATACCCTTACTGATGAGGAAATCAACAACTGATTGAGCACGATTCTGAGAAAGTACATCATTCGATTTCTTATCTCCTCTTGTGTCTGTGTGTGAACCAAGTTCAATAACCAGGTTTGTATTATCATTCAGAGTTTTGACCAATCCTTGCAGTGAATCTTGGTACTGAGGTTTAAGGTCCCATTTGTTGAGATCATACAGAATATCAGGAAGTCTGATAGGGTCTTTCTTGATAGGCTTAAGGAATAGATCTTTACTGAAATCGGTAGCTACTTCTATACCAACTGTGGTGATGTCTAGTTTGTCACTAAGGAATTTTTCCATACTTCCGGACACTGTGTAAGATACATTTTGTTCGATGTACCTTTTGCCCTCTGGGGTGAAATCAAATCTGAAAGCACCTGAACCATCAGTTTTTGCCTCTACGCTGGATCCATTCGTGCCAATTAACTTGATTGTAGCGCCCGGAATCGGCTGTTTGCTTTCCGCATCGTAGGCTATACCGGCAAGAGTATAATTGATGGGCGGAACGTCAAATGAATAAATATCATCGGCTCCTTTGCCACCGCTTCTTGAGGAGGTAAGGTAACCATGTTCTGCTTTAGGATCAGAATAGACACCAAAGTCATCACCCGCAGAATTAATCGGGAATTTTAGATTGTTAGGTGTACCCCAGGTATCACCGGATTTTTCACAACGGAAAATATCCAGGCCACCCATTCCAACGTGTCCGTTTGAGGCAAAGAACAATGTCCCATCTTCTGCGATAAAAGGAAACATATCGTCACCGGGTGTATTTATCGTATAACCTAGGTTTGAGGGTTTGCCCCATTTCTTTCCTTTTGAATCGTAGGAAACTTTCCATAGGTCCTTTCCACCTAAACCGCCTGGCATGTCAGATGCGAAGACGAGGAATGTTTCATCAGGTGACATTGAAGGATGGCCAACAGTAAATGAATCAGCCGGAACCAAATCCGGAATTTTTACTGCCGGACCCCAACCTGTTCCCTTTTTATCGGAATACCAGAGTTCACAACCGAGATACTTCTTTTTCTCTTGTGGACAGCGGGTGAAAACCACCATGCTCTTTTTCTTGTTGAAGCAGGCAGAACCTTCATTGTCTCTTGAGTTGATGTTCTGGTCTACCGCTGTTGGAGAACTCCATGAACCTTTTTTGTCTTTAGAAACTTCAAAAATGTCAGAAAAAGCTTGGCCTGTTGTTTCATCCTTATCATTTCCTGCTGTTCCATCTCTGGATGTCGTAAACCAAAGTTTGGAGCCTTTTTTATCTGCCAGCATTGGCGAAAACTCGCTGGCTTTGGTGTTGAAAGGAAGGATGACAACAGCGTGTCTGGTCGGATTGTCCTTCCACTTTTGAGCTATTTCGCAACTTTTTACACCTTCCTCCCCACGCGGGTCGGATGCCACAAGTTGTTTGTAGGCCTGATACTCAGTTATGGCTTCTGTATATTTTTCCTGAGCTTTTTTGCAGTCAGCTAAATATAGTTGTGCTTTTGGATCAGGATACTTTGCTTTTACAGCTTTGGCATAAAACCCTTCAGCATTTTTGAGGTCGTTAATTCTTCTGTAACTCTCGGCTATCCTAAAGAGAACCTCAGCCTTCTGGGCTTTGTTGTCAATTTTTGTGAGCGCTTTTTTGTAGAGCTCAATAGCATCCGTGTAAAGAAAGTTGTTGTAAGCTTCGTCGGCCTTGCGGGTTTTTCCTCCTTGGGCGGATGCCTCATAAGTTAGAAAAAGGGCCAAACTGAACATCAAAACCTGGCGGATTAATTTCATGGCGATTCGGGAATGTTGATTAAAAACAGCGGCCAAGATAAATATTATTTATTTACCAACCACTTTTCCAATTAAATCCTAAGTTTTAATAATTTTGTTTATGGGGTTGAAATATTTGATTCCCCTTTTAAGTTGTACATTAAATAAGCCAATGAATTTCCGGAAAAAATTCGCTCAGTACCTGTTGGTAATTTTCAATATATTGATTATCAATATATTGTATTCTTGCAATAAGTGTACCACCTGTAAAATTAGCAATGACGGTACCGGACAAGAAAAAACTTATCCCGAGTATTGTGCCTCTAAAGATGATGTTGAAAGATTTAAGGAGGATGTTGCAGCCGAGGCTTCAGCAAACTTCTCAAGGTACTCCTGTAATGATAAATAATTTCAATTGCTACATTTGTACCGAACACGATGAAGGTCCCCAAAATATTTGTTTTTTGCCTGCTAAGTTTCCTTTGTATTTCATACGGCTGTACCCGTTGCATCAAATGTTCTGAGTTCGATGCTAAAGGAAAGGTCGTTTACGACTATCCTGAAACTTGCGGAAAAAAAAAGGATATTGAGGCTCTTCAAACCCAGATTACCGAGAATAAAGATCCTGGTAAGACTGCGGAGTGTACCATGAGAAGATAACCCCCACAAATTAAGCAACAAATGAAAAAAACTTGTTTTTTCGTACTCGGATTAATCCTGTCAGCAATAACGCTTTCATCCTGTGAGAAGTGCATAGATTGCAAATACCAATACAAACTTGCAGGAGAAGACACCTCCAAGGTTTATCCGCAGGTTTGTGGTTCCTCAAAGGAACTCGATAAACAAGAATCCATGGTTAACGCTGAAGCCGCAATTGATAATGGCGCCACCGTTACCTGCGAAAGGAAATAATCTTCCCTCTTCTAGCTACCCTTAGCAGCATATTTTTTTACGTCTGCTGCGCTTATTTGTTTATCGCATAATATGTAGAGTCTCTCTACAACATTGCGAAGTTCACGGATATTACCCGTCCAGTTTATCCTCTGCAGTTCATTTATTGCATCTGCGGAAAAGTTTTTTTTAGAGGTATGATATTCTTCTGAAATCTTGTCTGAAAAATGCATAGTTAAAAGTGGAATATCTTCTTTTCGTTCATTTAATGACGGCATCCTTAACGGTATTACACCGAGTCTGTGATAAAGATCTTCTCTGAAAGTTCCTGCCTGAATCTCCTTGATCAAATTTTTATTGGTAGCTGAAATTACCCTCACATTGATTTTAATTTCCTTTTCGCCGCCAACTCTTGTAATCTTATTTTCCTGTAACGCCCTTAAGACCTTGGCTTGCGCGGCGGTGCTCATATCTCCGATTTCATCCAAAAAAAGCGTGCCTCCTTCAGCGAGCTCAAATTTCCCTTTTTTTGTAGCTACAGCAGAGGTGAAAGCGCCTTTTTCATGGCCAAATAATTCGCTTTCAATCAGCTCGCCCGGAATTGCAGCGCAATTTACTTCAACAAGAGGGCCTGAGGCTCTCTGACTATTTTTGTGAATCTCTCTTGCAACAAGTTCTTTGCCTGTGCCATTTTCACCTGTAATTAAAACTCTAGCCTCGGTCGGGGCGATTTTCTCAATCAATTTCTTGACTTCAAGAAATGCCTCTGATTCCCCAATCATCTCGCTCGCTTTATTGATTTTCTTTTTCAGGATTTTTGTCTCCTTCACCAATTGGTCTCTCTCGAAAGCATTTCTGATGGTAACAAGAATACGATTCAAATCAAGAGGCTTCTGAATAAAATCATAAGCTCCTTTCTTCACTGCCTCAACAGCTGTCTCTATTGTTCCATGTCCAGAAATCATGACCACCGGCAGGTCAGGATTTTTTTGCATAATGCTTTGCAGAACCTCTATACCATCTATTCCGGGCATTTTTATATCGCAGAAAATTAAATCAGGTTTTTCTTTTTCCAGAATCTCCAAACCGCTTTTCCCATCTGCGGCATCTACGACTTCAAATTTTTCGTATTCAAGAATGTCGCGCAAACTTGATCTGATTGCGCGCTCGTCATCGATAATAAGTATTTTCATTTTTCTGTAATTATGGATTGTAGAACCCCTTCTTTCAATGAATAAGTGGATAGCCTGCATCTTCTTATTTCAAATTCTTTGAGAATGAATTTGGTAAATAATGCAGCAATACCAATCATATCAGCCCGCATCTCTAGCATGCCGGGTGTATCAGATCTTTGTCTGCGGTTTTTTTCCATCATTTCATCCAGAATTTTTTTGAGGTTTTTTTGAGGAAAAACATAGTTTGTTTTGCTTTTAGGAAAGTGACGGTTATGGGCTCTTAAATAAATAATCTCTGCGAAGGTGTCGAATGAGCCTGAACTTCCAATTAGTTCTGAAAAGCCATTTTCTGAGAAAGCAATGTACAGCGGTTTAAGACTTTTTTTCAGGTAAGCAAAAATTTCGTCACATTGATTTTGCGTGATTGGATCCTCAGGTTTGAAAATTTCTAAAAGTCTGGCAGCACCCAGCTTAAAACTTCTTTTCCAAAGTATTCCGTCTGCGCTACAGATAATAAACTCTGTTGAACCACCTCC